>CAIYRG010000439.1 GCA_903928515.1 uncultured Alphaproteobacteria bacterium
GTGCGCGTGCTGCCCTCCGCCTATATGAGTGTAGAAATGAATGCTGGAAAAACCCAGACAAACCCTGGGTTTCCATATTTAAGGGTGGCACTCGTTCACGATTTATCAACCATTGTGACCGCACTCGAGAGGGTGGCCGAAACCTTAGAGGGCTGGGAGCCCGCTAAAGGCTAGGCACGGCGCGTAGAAGACGCGCTTGATCGAGGGGGTTTGAAGATGGCCACCGGCACACGGCGTGTCAGCGTTTACCAGCCGCGTTCGCGCGGCGCAGCGGCGGCAGACGCCGCCCGGCACTTGCGCGGGTTCCTAACCGATTTGATGACCGAGGGCGTGCGCCGGAGCATCGGCCTCGGCCTCCTTCTTGCCGCCATCGCAGCGCTCGCAGCCCTTGCCAGCTATCACGCCAACGATCCGAGCCTGGATCACGCCACGTCTGCCGTGCCTTTGAACTGGCTGGGCGTCACCGGCGCTTCCATTGCCGATCTGCTCTACCGCACCATCGGTGTTGGCGTTTTCGCGCTCGTGCTGGCCGTCGCGTTGATCGGCTGGCGGCTCACGGCCGGACGCATCGTCTCCAATCCCATCTGGCGCAGCTGCGGTGTCATTCTCGGCACGCTGTTCGTGGCGGGAGGTTTGGGCGCCGTGCATTCGAATTTCGGCCTGCCTGCAGGTGCGGGCGGCCTCATCGGCATGTTCAACGGATTTCTTCTGACGCGCATTGATGCGGCCTTTCCCGGCGCGCATCTGGCGTTGGCCTTCGCCGTGATTTTCGCCAGCATGGGTGCGGCCCTTCTCATCTTCTCCGCCGAGTTCAAGCTGCATCATCTGTCCTATGCCGGGCGCATCTTCGATTTCGGCGTGAACGGCATCGCAGGCACATTTCGTTTCGTGGGCGGCATGAAGCTGCCGCGGTTCACAAAATCGCGCCGCAAGGACGATGACGACGATTTCGACGCCGACGATGACAACGACCACGACGGCAATTACGAACCGGAAGACGACGACGAGGACGAATACGACGACAGGCATGACGCGCCGGGATTGCATTCTGCACCCGTCCCGCTTGCTTATGACGCCGAAGCCGCGGCCGAGAAGCGGCGCGAAGTTCGCGTGCGCCGTGAAGACAAGCGCCTCAAACCGAAAGTGAAAAGCGGCGGACAGCCCGCGCTCAATCTTTCCGAAGGCGAGTATCAATTGCCGCCGCTGGATCTGCTGTCGGAACCGGTGGCCGAACCGCATGGCCCCGAAATTTCCGACGACGCGTTGGAAGAAAACGCCCGCCTTCTGGAATCCGTGCTGTCGGATTTCGGCGTGCGCGGCCGCATCGTCGCGGTGCGCCCCGGCCCGGTGGTGACACTTTACGAATTGGAGCCCGCCGCGGGCGTGAAATCCACGCGCGTGGTCTCGCTCTCCGACGACATCGCGCGTTCGATGAGTGCTGTGGCCGCGCGCGTTGCCGTGATTCCGGGCCGCAATGTCATTGGCATCGAACTCCCCAATATGCGCCGCGAAACGGTATTTCTGCGGGAAATGTTCTCGGTGCCCGAATATGAAAAATCGCGCGCGCCGCTGACGCTGGCGCTGGGCAAGACCATCGGCGGCGAACCCGTGATGGCCGATCTCGCGAAGATGCCGCATCTGCTGATCGCGGGCACCACCGGCTCGGGCAAGTCGGTCGCCATCAACACGATGATCCTGTCGATCCTCTACCGCATGCCGCCCGACCAGTGCCGCATGATCATGATCGACCCCAAGATGCTGGAATTGTCCGTGTACGATGGAATTCCGCATTTGCTGGCGCCCGTCGTGATCGACCCCAAGAAAGCGGTGGTCGCGTTGAAATGGGCGGTGCGCGAAATGGAACAGCGTTACGCCAAGATGTCCAAGATCGGCGTGCGCGGCGTGGAAGCGTTCAACGACCGCGTGCGCAAGGCCAAGGACAAGGGCGAGGTTCTGAAGCGCACGGTGCAAACCGGATTCGACCGCGAAACCGGCCAGCCGATCTATGAAGACGAGAATCTCGAACTGGAGCCGATGCCCTACATTGTGGTGGTGGTCGACGAAATGGCCGACCTGATGA
>CAIYRG010000440.1 GCA_903928515.1 uncultured Alphaproteobacteria bacterium
ATGCCGCGGCCTTTGACGTAAACCAGAGTGTTGGCTGTCCCCAGATCGATCGCCATGTCGCTGGAAAGCATGCCCAAAAGACTGCCAAACATGCGGTGTTCTATGCTCCCTGGCATTCGGCCCAAGATGGGACGAACGCTGCAAAACTTGTTCCCAAAGGAAAGCGCCCCACCCGTATCGGAATGGGACGCCTCTGTTTCATCTTGCGACGGTCAAAGCTTCCGGCGCGGATTTCAATCGTTTGACGACCAGCTTGTTGAGGCCGTTCACATAGGCATAGGCCGCTGCCACCATCGTATCGGTGTCTGCGCCTCTGCCCGTTACTGTGCGTCCGTCCTCATCCAAACGAACACTGACTTCGGCTTGCGCGTCTGTGCCCGCCGTCACCGCATGCACCTGGAACAAAGCCAGTTGCGCGGGATGCGGATAGAGCTGGCGGATGGCGTTGAAGATCGCATCCACCGGCCCATCGCCCGTGGCGACGCAAGAGCGCGGCTCGCCTGCTACAATCATCGTCAGTTCGGCCGAAGGCACGATGCCCTTGCCCGAAATCACTTTCAGCGATTGCACCTGGATCGGATCGCCGCCGCGCAGAACTTCGTCGTCCACCAACGCTGCGATGTCTTCGTCAAAGACGTGCTTCTTCTTGTCGGCCAGATCCTTGAACCGCTTGAACGCATCCTCGAACGCATTGTCGCCCAGCTCGTAACCCAGATTGACCAGCTTGTCCTTGAACGCATGACGGCCCGACAATTTGCCCAGCGTGAGCGACGAACTCTTCACGCCGACATCTTCGGGATTCATGATCTCGTAGGTCTGGCGGTTCTTCAGCATGCCGTCCTGATGCACGCCCGATTCATGCGCGAAGGCGTTCTTGCCGACGATCGCCTTGTTGTATTGCACCGGGAACGCCGTGACATTCGACACCAGTTTGGAGGCGCGCGAGATCAACTCGGTCTTGATGCCCGTCGAGAACGGCATCGCGTCCTTGCGCACGCGCAGCGCCATCACGATTTCTTCCAGCGCCGCATTGCCCGCGCGTTCGCCGATGCCGTTGATGGTGCATTCCACCTGACGCGCACCTGCCAAAACACCCGACAGCGAATTGGCGACCGCCAACCCCAGATCGTTGTGGCAATGCGTGGAGAAGATGATGTTCTCAGCACCCGCCGCATTGTTCTTCAGATACGTGATCAGCTCGAAATATTCCTGCGGCGTGGCATAGCCCACCGTGTCGGGAATGTTGATCGTTGTGGCGCCGGCTTTAATCGCGGTTTCCACGGCACGCGCCAGAAAGTCAGGTTCTGCGCGTGTTGCGTCTTCCGCACTCCATTCGACGTTGTCGGTCCATTGCCGTCCACGCGCCACAGCAGCGGCGGTCGCTTCCAGCACTTGGCTCGGCTCCATCTGGAGCTTGTGCTTCATGTGCACGGGTGATGTGGCGATGAAGATGTGGATGCGCGGATTGCGCGCCACCTTCAACGCTTCGCCCGCGCGGTCAATGTCTTTGAAG
>CAIYRG010000441.1 GCA_903928515.1 uncultured Alphaproteobacteria bacterium
AGCCATGCTGCGCGCGGAAGAGGCGCTGGACCGTGCCCGCGAACGGGGCCGCGACGGCTATGCCGTCTATGAGCCTTCGCCCCAGCGCGAAACCGGCCGCCTGCGCCATATGGCGATCGCCGACGAGATTGTCGGAGCATTGAAGGACAATCGCCTGCGCCTGGCCTATCAGCCCATCATCGGCGCCAAGTCGCGCCGCCCCAGCCATTATGAATCCTTGCTGCGCATGATCCGGCCCGACGGCGAAGTCCTCACCGCCGGCTATTTCATTCCCGCCGCCGAGCATATGGGCATCGTCCATCTGGTGGACCGCTTCGCGCTGGAAAGCGTGGTGGTGCAGCTGAAAGCGAACAAATCCGTCACCCTGGCGGTCAATGTCTCGGGCACGGCGGCGGATGATCCGGCCTGGCTGCAAAGCTTCATCGACTATATCCGCGACAATAACGAAGTGGCGAGCCGGCTGATCGTTGAGCTGACCGAAACCGCCGCCTTGCACCATTTCGAAGAGAATGCCCGCTTCATTACCCAGCTCAAGGAATTGGGCGTGCGCGTGTCCATTGACGATTTCGGCGCCGGCTATACCTCATTCCGCAACTTGCAGATGCTGCATGTCGATACGGTGAAAATTGACGGTTCCTATGTGAAGGACTTGGCTGACAATCCCGAAAATCAGGTCTTTGTGCGGACCCTGGTCGGGTTGGCGAAAAATCTTGGCCTCAAGACCGTGGCGGAATGGGTTGGCTCCGACGCCGATGCCGGCTTGCTGCAAAGCTTCGGCGTGGATTACTTCCAGGGCTTCCATTTCGGCGAGCCGGTTCTGGACCCCGATTGGAGCAAGGCCTAGTTCGAAAGCGGTGGCCCTTCGCCGCGCTACGCTGGCGGCGGGTCCAAGAGCTGAATCACTTCCCGTTAAAATCGAGGCTGGTGACACAGGCGTTGCGTGTGTCCTGCGGCTTGCCGCTCCAGGTGGCGGAAATATCCATATAATTCTTGCCCTGGAGATTGCGGGACTTCCAGGCCGAGGCGGTTTCGCCATCCAAAAACACGGTCGAAAGCTGATAGCTGGACGCGCCCGCCTTCTTCCACACCAGCGACACCGGCGGCTTGTCCGCTTCGCTGCGCGCACGCTGCGGATTGACGGCCAGGAAGGTGCCATAGGTTTTTTCCAGCAACCCCACCAGGTCCAGGAACCGCTTTTCGCAATCCGGCTGCGAGCCATTGATCTGGTTCTGCAAGAAGGCGCGATCCAATTTCTGCGAAGCATCGAAATACAGATCCAGCGTATAATCCCGGCCATTCAACAGCACTTTTTTCGACGCCATGGCGCCGACATTCTCGTTCATCAGATTCTTGGAAGAATAGGGCCCGAACGTCGCGCCGGGAACGGCACGCGCCGCATCGGGCGACATGCCGAATTTGTAGCCGTTCCAGCCGTCAATCGGCTGCGCCGCCAAAGCGGGCTTTACCATTGGAAGCGGGGCCAGCAGCAACGCGAAGCTCGCGAAAATCCAGGCGGGGCGCGGCATGACAATCTCCGGAAAAAAAGACGTGCGCCAGCCTAGCAGCAAGGCCCCAAAGTGGGAAACCGGCTTAGCGCGGCGAATTCTTGTCCCAGACGCTGATAGCGGTATTGCCGCCTTGATCCACCGCCACGGTGTAAAGGCCGCCTGCGGTTTCAAAATCCACCAGCCAGCGATTCTTGAGCTGCTGGGCTTTGACCAGGTGCGGCGCGCCGCAGGCCTTGTCGCGGCAGAAGCTGCGCAGCGACTGGCCGGCGCGGCTTTCGGCTTCGCGCTCGCGCATCGGCCCGGCACAGCCCGCCACAACAAACGCGCAAAGAATGAGAACCGTCCCCCGGTGGAGCGTCGGCCCGGAAAAGTGTGGGTGGGCTAGCGACAGCGTAGCGCCCACGGTTTTCCGTAGGCCGCGCGACCAACAATAAGTCGAGGTCACTTCCTCTGGCTCAGCTCGGAAAGCTGGCGGCGCATCGCTTCCATCTCGCGCTTGAGCGTGTCCACTTCGCTGTTGCCGGATTTCTCCGACTCCGGCGCCGGATCGCCCTTGGCGCGCACCACGGCGTTGAAGGGCGAGAACATCTGCATGGCGCGCTCGAACAGCGCCAAATTCTGGCGGGTGAGATTTTCCACCATCTGGTTACCGCCGCCCAAAGCTTCGGCCAGGCGATCGCGCATCGCGCCTTGGTTCTTGGTGAAGCTGTCCATGCTCATGTCGAGATAGCCCGGCACAAAGGCCTGCAGGCTGTCGCCATAAAAGCGGATCAGCTGGCGCAGGAACTTGATCGGCA
>CAIYRG010000442.1 GCA_903928515.1 uncultured Alphaproteobacteria bacterium
CATTGCCGCCGATTTCCGCGGTTTTTCGTTTTTGAAACTAAAGTCTTGGACGTGGATTTCCGAATATTAGACGAATTCGGAAATAGCCTGCCGTAGGTCGGCCGCTTTGAACGGCTTGGCGAGCATTTTGTTGGCGCCCAGCGCCACGGCATCTTTGAGATAATCTTGGTGGGGTCCCCGCCCGCCTCCGGACATCGCGATGATCGGCAGGTCGGGCCAATATTTACGAATGTCTATGATGGTCTCGATGCCTTCCTTGCGAGGCATGACGATGTCAACGAGCACGAGATCGGGAAGCGTCTGACGGCAAATGTTCAGGCCCTCCTCGCCATCCCCTGCAGTAATCGTGGTGTGTTCACTAAGCATGAGCTGCACCGTCTCACGAATATCTGGATCATCATCGATGATCAGCACCGTTGCCATAGAACGCTCCACTCAACTCGCACAGAAATAACTGAGGAATAATCATCGTGTAATAATAGTTAAATACTTGAAGATGCATAGTTAATCTACAATCAATATTGCTTCATGATGCGCCTGTCGAGTGCCCGCCGCAAATAGCCCGCGAGATCGGCTTTCGTATAGGGTTTATTGAGAAACACGACATCATCGGGCAGTCGTCCATGCGCGCCGAGTGTTTCGATAGCGTAACCGGAGCAGAGCAGTACGGGCAGCCCGGGGCGCAAGCGCCGGGCGCGATCGATCAATTCCCAGCCGTTGATGCCGCCGGGCATGACGACATCGGTGAAGAGCCCATCGATTTCGATGCCACCCGCGAGCAACGCCAGCGCTTCGCGCCCGTCGACTGCAGCTATAACGCGATAACCAAGCGTCTCTAGGCAGGTGATAGCGTAGGTCCGGACGAACATGTCGTCCTCCACCACTAAGATATTTTCAGCGCCTGTCGAGCGGGCATAATCTTCACGCGCTTGGGCGTTTGGACTATCTTCCTGTGGCGATTCTGACGAAGTCATAGCCGGCAGATAGATGCGAACCGTAGTGCCGAGGCCAGGCTCACTGTAGATGGTGAGGTGCCCGTTCGACTGCTTGACGAAGCCGTAGACCATGCTCAGGCCGAGGCCGGTGCCCTTTCCGACATCCTTGGTGGTGTAGAACGGCTCGAACACATGTTGAAGGACCTCGGCCGACATGCCTTCGCCGGTGTCGGTCAGGGAGATCATCACGTAGCGTCCGGGTGGTACCTCAGGGTTCTGATCGCGGTACTGCTCGTCGAGCATCATGTTGGACGTCGTGATGTTGATGCTGCCTCCGCCCGGCATCGCGTCCTGGGAGTTGATCGAGAGATTGAGAAGCGCCGATTCGAGCTGCGGTTGATCGGCGTAAACCCGCCACAGACCGGCATCGAGATCCTTCTTGATGTCGATGTCTTCCCTGATGGTGCGGCGAACGATTTGCCACATGCTGTCGACCAATTGGTTGCAGTCGATCTCTTTGGGAATCAGCGTCTGACGTCGGCTGAAGGCCAGCAATCGCCGGGTCAACTCAGCCCCGCGCTCGCCTGCCGAACGCACCGTGGTGGCGAGTTTCTGTAGATCTGGCCATGCCCTTAGTGCTTCGTTGAGGAGCTCGGCATTGCCGATGATGACGGTTAGCAAATTGTTGAAATCGTGGGCGATGCCGCCGGACAGTTGGCCAACGGCTTCCATCTTCTGAGCTTGGATGAGCTGTTCTTCGGTTTTTTCGCGGCAGTGAGGTCGCGGATTATGCCGACGAACACCGCTTTGCCGTCTTGTATCGCTTCGCCGACCGAGAGATGCATCGGAAAAGTGGTGCCGTCTTTGCGCCGTCCGGTGACTTCGCGGCCGATGCCGATGATCTTGCGGGTGCCGGTGTTGCGGTAGTTCGCGAGATAGCCGTCGTGCTCGCCGTGAAACGGTTCGGGCATGAGCATTTTGACGTTCTCGCCGATGACTTCGGCGGTCGTGTAGCCGAACAGCTTTTCGCAGGCCGGGTTGAACATCAGCACGTGGCCCCGATCGTCGATCAGAATCACGCCATCAACGGCTGTTTCAACCACGGCCAGGAGTTGCGCAGAACTTTTGCGTTCTTGCTCCATGTACCCGCCCCCACACCATCCCTTTGGATGAATTCAAATAAGTATGGCGACGCTTTCGTCCTATCGCCAAGCAATAGCTTAGAAAGGGGGCTTCAAAAAAATTGGGAGGATTGATCACGGTATGAATACTCATTGCTATTTCAATCATTAGACTTAGTCGTAATGGAATTATTTATTTGGAATCATTGAAGTATTTGGCCTTATGGCGAACGCCAAGGGCGTTTAATGATTGCGACAACGAAACAGGCCCATCTATCCGGCCTTGATACCAACGCGATGAATCGCGTGCTTGCTTAAGCCGCGTTTGCGTCTTTCGCTTTTAGGTCCGGCACGACTCCCATTGTGGAGAAACGCCGACGTGGCAATTTCTCCACAGGTCACTCCGCGACTTTCCACAAAGTGCTGTTCGACTCTCCACAAAGTGGTTGCGCTGAACGGGGGTCAAACAGGGGTCAAACGACCCTCGTTTGACCTTCGTTCGGCCACTGAATCCACCCTCGTCCGTCACTGAATCGGGCTAAGTAATTTCCGACCCTCCCTCGCCCGTCGTCGCTGCTGCGTAATGGCGGATTGGAGGACACATTCATGCAACACCCACACCCGAGAACTTGGTACGTCGTCACCGACGGCGGTCATGCCCGCTTTCTGCGCAAGCAAGACGGTTACGATACGTTCGACACGCTGCGCGTGTTCGCGGCGGAGGATAGTCACCTCCACACCCACGAACTCGGACTCGATCGGCCCGGCCGCACCCATGAAAGCGTCGGCGCGACGCGCCACGCAATTCAGCCGCGCCAGGATTTGCATGAGGCGGCGAAAAAAGACTTCGTCGATGAGGTCGCTAAGGCGTTGAACGCGGCCAACGCGCTCAACGAGTTCGACGGCTTGATTCTGGTGGCGCCGGCGCACGCGCTCAACGAGCTCAACCATGCGCTCGA
>CAIYRG010000443.1 GCA_903928515.1 uncultured Alphaproteobacteria bacterium
GTGCCGCCTGTGGGTGCTGCGCGCCCTGGCAGCGCGGCGTAAGCCTTCTTCGCTGTCTGCGCCACGGCAAGCGCGACGCCGGTGAAAATCGCCGGCCTGACAAGCCGCACAGCTGCCAATCCGATCAGCCATGCGCCGGCCAGCGCGGCTATCGGATGTTCTTCGATGATGTCCACCACGGGATTGTCGGTGAGCGAAAGCTTCGGCGGTTGGTTACGCAGGGAAAACATGGCGGCCTCATGGGGCTGTTGAACTAAGACGCCATAACAACGTCACGCCAATGCCAAAGTTCCCTCGATCACATCGCGACACGGAGAAGAACTCTCCAAAGCCCATGAATTCGCTTGGATTTGTATTCAGAAACGCGGCACGCGAAGCGCCGATTTTGGCTGGCAACCCGGAGTTTTACGGGGTACGCCGGCGGGATGCGGTTAATCAATCCTAGAGAAGACGGGCGCGTAATGCCCGCATGTCCTCCGCTCCGACCTATCGCGCCTTTGAAGAGGCTACCGCACACGGGATCACCCATCCCGACCTTCTCGCGCTGTTCACATTGTGGAACAAGCAGCGCGGCGAAAACGAGATGCCGCCGCCCGGTTCGCTTGCACCGCGCGAGATGAAGAGCTTCCTGCCGCACATCCATCTTTATGATGTCGTCGAGGACGGTAAGGATTTTCGCGCCCGCGTGGTCGGTACGCGCCTCACGGCGACCTTCGGCTTCAACGCCACCGGCAAACTGGTGTCCGAGCATCCCGACGCGGCGCGGCGTGAGCGCTTTCAACGTGCACTCTCCGCCGTGATAGAGACGCGCAAGCCTCTGCATTTGCGCACCGACAAGACGGAAGTGGACCGCGGCATGCGCCACGAATTGCAAGCGCTATGGCTGCCCTTGGGCCGTGACGGCACCGTGACGCAGATCATCGGCCTTTCCATCCTGAAAAGTTTTCAGCTCAACGGCTGAACACCGATTCCTTAAGCGCCTAACAGCGTCGAGATGATGATGTAGGCGCCGATGGCGGCGAACAGAATGCCGCTGCCGATGTTCAGGAATCGCGGCTTCAGATACTTGCCCAACTGCTGGCCGGAAAACGCCGCCAGCACCGTCACCGCCCACAGCGCCAGCACCGCGCCGATCCCAATCGACAGAGGCGGACCGCCGCGCGCGACAAGTGCCGCCGTGGCCAATTGCGTGAGATCGCCCCATTCGGCAGCGAAGATCACCAGGAAGCTCACCAGCCAGATCGGGCGCGTGGACCCTCGCGCGGTGATGTCCTTGCGCTCAGTCTCCTCCTCTTCTTCCTCCTTGCGGCGGAAAGCGAGCACGGCAAAGACAAGGAAGCCGATGCCCGACGCGATGCGGATCGGCTCTACGGGAAGATAACTGAGCAAGCTTCCCGCAATGACCGCGACGATTGTCTGCACGAGGAACGCCGCCGATGCGCCGAGGATGACATCCCGCGGCCGGTATTGGCTGGCGAGAATCAACGCCGCGAGCGCGGTTTTATCCGGCAACTCGGCAATGAAGATGAGGCCGAAGGTGGAGACGATGATGGGAAGCGACAGCATCACGGGTTTGAATATTCCTGTTCAGTTCGGCGCGAGGCGATTGGGAAAATCGGTGCAGATCGCATCCAGACCATAAGCGAACATCCGCGCCAAATCGTTGGGCTCGTTCACTGTCCACGCCGCAATGGCGATGCCCGCTTCGCGCGCCGCGCGCACGGAAGCGGGCGTGACATCGGAGAAATGCGGAAACCAACCCTGCCCGCCCGCATCGCGGATGATCTTGGCGACGTTGTCGCCCCCCTCATCCGGCTGGCGGAACTGCGCTTGTGTGGTGGAGAACCAGCAGGGAATTTCCGGCGCCAGCTTATGGGCACGGATCAGCCCTTTCCAAGCAAAGCCGACCAGCACGGCGCGGTGCATAAAATTCTCGGCCTGCAACAGCGCCACCACGGCTTCCGCCATCGCCTCGCTTGCGGCCGACAGCGCGGGATCGCCGATGGAGGCTTTCAACTCTATCAACAGGCGAAAGCCGGGCGCATCGCGCACCGCATCGATCACCTGTTTCAACGACGGGACGCGCGCGCCGTCATGGGCTGCGAGCTTGGGATGCGAGCGCGCATAAGCAGAACCCTCACGCGCGCGGCCGACATCGAAATCCTGCAATTGCGCGAAGGTAAGCGCGCGGATCAGCGGCGGCGTCCCTTGCAACCATTGGCCGTGCGTATCGCGCGTGATCTCCACATTGGGCCGGAAATCGTGCGTGACGGCGAGCACGCCATCCTTGGTGAGCTGCACGTCGAGTTCCGCGCCGTCATAACCGGCGCGCGCCGAGGCCTCGAACGCCGGCAACGTGTTTTCGGGCCAAAGGCCTGCGCCGCCGCGATGCGCAATGGTGAGAGGATTGGGCAATTTGGCCTTCCGGTTGACTTGAGGTTCGAGTGTAGCCACACCCTTGGCTCAAGCGTAACACCCCGACATTGGAAATGACCGAACCCGTTCTCACCCCCGAGAATGCTGCCCCCGCTTCTGCGGGCGTGGATTCGCGCGCGTTATGGCGGGAAGAAATCCGGGCGCTGGTGAAGCTCGGCACGCCCGTCGTGTTCACGCAATTGGCGCAAATGGCCATCGGCACCACCGATATTCTGATGGTCGGCGCACTCGGCAAAGAGGCGTTGGCGGCCGTCGCCCTTACGCTTGCCGTCTATTACACGCTGTGGGGCTTAGGCTCGGGCGTGACCGGTGCCATCGCGCCGATGATCGCGCACATTCTGGGCGCGCGCGCCAACGATGTTATCGGCGTACGCACCACAATCCGTATGGGATTGTGGGCCGTCATCCTGATGGCTGTGCCGCTGGATGCCATCCTCGCCTTCTCGCCCGACATCTTGAAGCTCATCGGTGAACCCGCCGCATTGGCCGACATGGGAGGCCCGTTCGCGCATGTGCTCACCATCGGCCTGCCCTTCGGGCTGACCTTCATGGCGTTGCGCGGCTATGTGCTGGCGCTGAAGAAACCGCAGACCACGCTCTATGTCATCAGCGGCGCGATCTTCGTGAACGCATTCCTCGATTACGCGCTGATCTTCGGGCATTTCGGCGCGCCGCGGCTCGGCATCATGGGCTCGGCCATCGCCAGCGTCACCGCTTACATGTTCGAATGTCTCAGCCTGCTGGCGATCATCTTCGTGACCGAAGATTTGCGGCGCTACCGGATGTTCCGCCGGTTCGACATGCCCGATTGGGGAAAGCTCACCGAGATCTTCAAGCTCGGCGTGCCGATGGGACTTTCATGGGTATTCGAGATTTTGTTCTTCAACACCGGTGCGCTGGTGATGGGCTATTTCGGCGCCGCCGCGCTGGCCGCGCATCAAGTGGCGCTGAACTTCATCTCCATCCTTTTTATGGTCCCCATGGGTATCGGCATGGCCTCGTCGGTGCGCATCGGCCTTGCGGTGGGGGCCGGCAATGCGGATGGCGTACGGCGTGCGGGCCTTACCGCATTGGGCTTGGGCGCGATCCTCAACGGGACGCTGGCGCTGCTGCTGGCGATCTTCCCGCGCACTGTGGCGGGGCTGTATTTCGATGAGAGCACGCCGGAGAACGCCGATCTGCTGAATCAGGCGGTGGTGTTCTTACGCGCGGCGGCCGCGTTTGAAATCTTCGACGCGCTCCAAGCCATCGCCATCCAATCCTTGCGCGGCTTGAAGGACACGAAAGTACCGATGGTCATCACCGGCATCGCCTATTGGGTGATCGGATTCCCGGCCTCGTTGTTCTTAAGCTTCTACACGCCGTTGAAAGGCTTGGGCGTGTGGATCGCCTTCATCATCAGCCTCGTCTTCGTGGCTGCGATGCTGCTGGTGCGTTTCGCTTACAAAAGCGGAGTTTGGCGGCGGGCGTAGAATTCGCCCGCCGAAAAAGGCATCAATTCTTTGTCCTGGAAATTTCGACAACCGGCAACTCGGTATCTTCGCCGGGCGCGCCGTCTTCCGGATCGATTGCCAAAAAACCTTCGGCCCAGCCGCTGTCTTCATCGAGGTTTACCGCATCGATGGCGAAACCATCGGGGTAATCGCAAAATCCCGGCTGCAATTTGTAGCGCTCGACAGCCGCCAATGCCTTTTCTTGGGAGCTATAGATGCCGAGCGCTTTCGCATGCTCGAACTCGTCTCCGAATTCGTCTTCGCCAGAATGTTCGTGATAAAGCTGATACACAACGACCGTCATCTTTAACTCCGCAAAATTTTCTTAAACCAGCGCCACGGCAATCGCCGTGAGCGCCGCTGCTGCAATCCACATTGCCACGCGCCCGTTGCGCGTGCGCGAGGCTTCGGCATCCGCGATGGCCACCACCGAATCCTGATGCAGCCGCAAACCGCCGCTCGCCATCATCGCGGCCACAGCTTCGGTATCTTGCAGAATGCGCGGCAGATTGTGCGCGATGCGCGCCAAAGCGCCTAAGCCTTCCGCCGCGTCACGCAGCCGCGCTTCGGGCCCCAGATGATCGATCATCCAGGTTTCCAGGGCCGGCCGCGACGCTTCCCAAATGTCGAAATCGGGATCGAGCGAACGCGAAACACCTTCGGCGACCACCATGCTCTTTTGCAGCAGCACAAGTTGCGGTTGCGCCTGCATGTCGAAGCGGCGCGTGGTCTCGAACAATTGCTCTAACAGGCGCGCCATGGAGACTTCGCGCGCACGCAGACCCACGACAGGCTCGCCGATCGAGCGTAGGGCTTGTGCGAAGGTTTCGACGCTGTGGTTCTTCGGCACGAAGCCGACATCGAAATGCACCTGTGCCACGCGCATGTAATCGCGCGCCAGGAAGCCACCCAGCGTTTCGGCCATGAAGCGGCGCATCTGCGGCGACAACCGCCCCATGATGCCGAAATCGACGGCGCAGATCTTGCCGTTCTTGTCGATGAAGAGATTGCCGGGGTGCATGTCGGCGTGGAAGAAGCCGTCGCGCAGCGCCTGGTTCAAGAAGACCTGCAGCAGCGTGACTGCGATCTTCTTCGGGTCATAGCCGGCGTCCACCAAGCTCGCGGGGTCGCGCAGCGGCGTGCCATCGATCCATTCGCTGGTCAGCACACGCGCCGACACCCGCGTCCAATCGCGCGAGGGCACGCGGAAATCGATCTCGCCATACATGTTCTCGGCAAGTTCCGAGGCCGCAGCCGCTTCCATACGCAGATCGAGTTCCAGCGCCACCGAAGTCGCCAAGGTTTCTACGACCGCAACGACACGCAGGCGGCGCGCTTCCGATGAGAATTTTTCGGCAAGGCGCGCGGCAA
>CAIYRG010000444.1 GCA_903928515.1 uncultured Alphaproteobacteria bacterium
AAATATTCCACCGCGTTTTCGGGGAAGAAGCTTTTCATCTCGGCGTACAGCTGCGCGGCCAATGTCTTGTTCGGCGCCAAGATGAGCGCGGGCCGCTGCACCGCCTCGATCACCTTGGCCATGGTGAAGGTTTTGCCCGAGCCGGTAACGCCCAGGAGCACCTGATCGCGCTCATTGGCATTGGCGGCGGCCACGAGTTCCGCGATGGCCGCAGGCTGGTCGCCCGCGGGCTCATATTCGGAGACGATCTTAAAGCGCCGGCCGCCCTCGCTTTTTTCGGGACGCTCCGGGCGATGCGGCACGAAGCCGGTCAGCTCGGCCCCGGTCATGGGCTCGCCCACGAGATGTTGGAAAGGCGCGGAAGCCTCCGACATCCCCACCTTAGATTGGCCGGTGGCAGATGGGCCCTTCACGGGCCGGAAGGCGGGACCATTGTTGTGCATGGCTGGAATATAGGCGGGGAACCTGGGATTTGCAGCCCGAGTTTTGATTTTTGGCCGAGTTTCGCCAGCCAAACGCCATGACAGCAAGGGCGGCCGTGTTAGTGTGCCGCCAACAAACACAGAAAATTACGGGGAGAAAATCGATGCACCAGACTCGTCTGTCTAAACATGTGCTTGCCGCCGCTGCGCTGGGAATTTTGCTCGGCAGTTCGGCACTGACTTCTGTCTTGGCCGCCGCCGCCAGCGGTGAGGCCGCCATCGCCGACGCCGTGGGGTTCAACGGCCGCCCGCAGGGTGACGTGAACCGCGACAAGAATTTGCATCCCAACCAGGTGCTGGCGTTCGCGGGCATCAAGCCAGGCATGGAAGTCGCCGACATCATGCCCGGCACCGGCTACTGGTCGCGCCTGCTCTCCCACATCGTGGGTGACAAGGGCGACGTCTATATGTACGTGCTGCAAACGCGCGACATCAAACCGGGCAAGGATTACAACGAGAACGACACGCTCAGCAGAGCCCAGATCGCCTATTCGGTGAAGCAGCAGCCGGAGTTCAAGAACTTCACCGTGCTGTGGGACAGCATCGGTTCGTTCCCCAAGCAGTTCAATGTGCCCAAGCAATTGGATGCCGTCGTCACCGCCGATTACGGGTTGTGGAAAGCGGAAAATCCGAAGGCGGATATGGCTGTGGCCAACGCCTCCATCTTCCGCGCACTGAAAAACGGCGGCATCTATCTGCTCGTCATGGGCGACGGCGAAGCCGAGAAGCCGACACTGGATGTCGATGCGGCGAAAAGCGAAATCACCGCAGCCGGCTTCACCTTCGTGGGCCAGAGCGGCAACGCGAACGATGCCGCCACCACGCTGGTGCTGAAATTCGAAAAGCCCAAGAATGCGCCGAACACCGACATGCGCCCGAAGAACATCCAAACCGCCCTGGCCGGGTATTTCGGCAACACGCGCCGGACCAACCCCGGCCTGATCCGCAAGGGCGGCAAAGGCGAGCGCGAACGCCGCGTGATGTTCCATCCCGACATGACATATGAGGAATGGGGCCAGA
Organism: uncultured Alphaproteobacteria bacterium; assembly: GCA_903928515.1. Taxonomy (GTDB): domain Bacteria; phylum Pseudomonadota; class Alphaproteobacteria; order Micropepsales; family Micropepsaceae; genus CAIYRG01. Next base: position 1,503 of record CAIYRG010000444.1, read on the forward strand.
TCGGCACCGGAAACAATCCGTGGCAATCGGGTTATTATTATTTCGGGGCCGATGGCGCGGGCTGCATGATTCACATGTTTCCCACAGATCAGCAGGGCTTCATCAATTGCGAAGATGCGCTCGCACCTCCGGGACAAAAGCCGGGCGACATGTGGTTTGACGGCGGCACCATCCGCGAATTCGTGGGCCCGGGTTACTATCTGTATCCCGACGCCAACGCGAGCCAAGGCGGCACGCTGGGCAACACGCCTGAAGAAAAGGCGCGCAAATTCGGCCAGCTCTACGGCTTTGCCGAAAGCCACGGCGCGAGCCACGATTATTTGTCGCAATATCTCGACGCCTATCACGACATGAGCAAAGACAGCGGCGGCGACGCGAAGGCGCTGGATGCGGAGTTTGCCAAGAGCTACGGCAAGCCCGTGCCGGATGCGGCCGGCGGCAAACAGGCGAACAGCGGCGAAGACCCGATGAGTGCGGGCGCGCGCCGCGATCAGGCGATTGCCGCAGGGCAACGTCCGCCCGGCGGCGACGGCGGCACCTACACCGCCCCCGCGAAGCCCTAAGCGCTCGCGTCTATACACATGTGCAAAAGGCCGGTTCGCGATCTGCGATCCGGCCTTTTGTTTTCTCGACAAGTTCAGCGAACCACCGGATAGTTGTGCGCATGCGCCAACCCACACGCGACGAAATCCGAAATCTCCTGCAGCGGCATCTGCCCGAGCAGCCGCCCAAGGCCGCCAGACCCCTTAACGCGACAAGTTTGGGTGCAGCCGCCAGTGGCGCGGTGGCGCTGGGGGCTATCGCCATCGGCGCGGTGGCGGTCGCGCGCATGGCCATCGGCCGCCTCGACATTTCGCGCGCCCGCGTGCGCGAATTGGAAATCGAAAATCTGCGGGTGCGGCATTTCGGTGT
>CAIYRG010000445.1 GCA_903928515.1 uncultured Alphaproteobacteria bacterium
GATCTTGGTGTCCACGAAGCCTTCGATGCCATCGAGCGTGTAGGCCTCGAGCAGATAGCCGTTCAGCGCCGCCAGGATGATGCCCAAGACGATCGTACCCATGGCGGCCCAGCGGAACCAGAACAGCGCCTCGGGCGTGATGTATCTGCCCAATGCGGGCCGCAATTCTTCCGGGATTTTCGGCGTGGTCGGCGTCGATACGAAATTGAAGTACCAGAGCAAACCGATCCACATCACGCCGCACACGATATGCAGCCAGCGCACGAAGAACGGCCAGAAGACATAGCCGTTGAATTCGGTGGTCGAGAGATAGATCACGAACACGAGGGCGGCGAGCACGAAGCCCGCGATCACCGTATTCCTCAGATTTGAAAAGAAGGCGGCCATGACGTCCCCCCTGCGGCGCGCGCCGATTCCCCAGTGGACGACGCAGAGGAACTTTAGAACCTGTGCCAACGGCGGCACAAGTCCGGAAAGGAGCCAAGAAGGCCTGTCTGCCTCGAGCGCCAGAGCCCTTAAAGGGGCTAAGTCCTAAAGGGTAAGCGTCTTGGGCTTGGTCGAACGCAGCCAGGTGACGACGATCAGGCGCGTGACCATCACGGCGGTGAAGAACGAGGTGGCGACACCCAGGCCCAGCGTCACCGCGAAGCCGCGCACCGGCCCGGAACCGAGCTGGAAGAGAATCAGCGCCGCCACGATATGGGTCATGTTGGTGTCGATAATGGTGGCGATAGCCCTTCGGAAGCCGGTGTCAATGGCCGAGATAATCGTGCGGCCCGCGCGCATTTCTTCTCGAATGCGTTCGTAGATCAGCACGTTGGCATCCACCGCCATGCCCATGGTCAGCACCATGCCGGCGATGCCCGGCAGCGTCAGCGTGGCGCCAAGAACCGTGAGGACCGACATCAACATGATGATGTTCACGGCCAGCGCGATTGTGGCGAAGAAACCGAACAACCCGTAGGTCGCGATCATAAACAGCGCGACGACGGCAAGGCCGGCACCGGCGGACCATTCGCCGGCGAGCACCGAGTCCGCGCCGAGTTCGGCGCCCACGGTGCGTTGTTCAATCACCTTCAGGGATGCCGGCAACGCGCCTGCGTTCAACATGTTCGCGAGATCGTTGGCGGATTGATACGAGAAATTGCCGGTGATCTGGCCGCTGCCGCCCAGGATCGGCTCCTGGATCACGGGCGCGGACAACACCTTGTTGTCGAGCACGATGGCGAAGGGCTTGCCGACGTTCACCTTGGTGGCGTCGCCAAACTGTTTGGCGCCGCGCGTGTCAAAGCGGAAGCCGACTGTCACCTGCCCAGTGCGCGAATCGTTGCTCTGATTGGCATTCGTCAGGCGGTCGCCCGACACCAGCACGCGGCGTTCGACGACATACGGTGCTTTTCCGCCATTCTTGTCTTCTTGGTAGAGCAGTTCGTCTTCAGGCGGCACGCGCAGGGTTTGCGGATCGAGTTGGTTCTGCGCGGCCACGTCCACCATGCGGAAGGTCATCTTCGCGGTGGTGCTGAGAATGCCGATGAGGTGCGTCGGATCGTTGAGGCCCGGCACCTGAACGAGGATGCGGTCTTCGCCCTGCTGCTGAATGGACGGCTCGCGTGTGCCGAGTTCATCGATGCGCTTGCGCACGACTTCAACCGACTGGCTCAGAATCTCGCTACGCAACTGCTTCTGATAGACGTCCGCCAACGCCACCGTGAAATCACCCGGCTGCGTTTCCTTGATGTCGTATTCTTTCGTGCCGATCCCGAGCAGCGAGCCTGTCGGCGCCGCCATTCCGGTGAGGATCTTGCGGGCATCGTCGAGGCGCGCGGGATCGGTGATGTGCAGCGACACTGCGGTGCCCGCGATGTCGAGGCCGGTGTAGCCGATCTTTTCCTTGCGGAGATTGATGCGGATGTCACCCTGCAGAGTCTGCAGACGCTCTTTCATCACGCCGGGGAAATCCACTTCGAGCAGAAGATAAGATCCGCCCTGCAAATCGAGGCCGAGATTGACCGTGTTGCGGAACGGCGCGGGCAGCGCGGTGCGCATATTGGCGGGCAGGAAATTCGGCACCGCCAGCAAAATGCCGATAACCACGATGCTCAGAACAAGATATTGCGCCCAACGGCCGATATAAATCATGGCTAAGGCCTAAGCTTCTTTGTCGTCGGCTTTGGCGGCGTCGCCCTTGCCGCGCACGTCGGCGATCGTGGACTTCACGACGCGCACTTGAACATTGTCCGCGATCTCGACCATCACTTCGCCGTCGTCTTTCACCTTCGTCACGCGGCCGACAAGGCCGCCGGCCGTTACCACGGTATCACCGCGGCGCACGGCTTCGATCTGCAGCTTGTGCTCTTTGACGCGCTGCTGCTGCGGACGGAATATGAGGACGTACATAATCCCGAGGACGATGAGGAAGGGTACGAAGGTGCTGGTCAGGGAGTCGGTCATTCGGGTCTCTACTGAGGGCCTGTTCGAGGCTCGTCCGGCGTGGGCTGCGAAATGCGCTCACGCGTGAGGGGCTGGCGGTCAAAAGCGGGCCGGACTATAGCCCGCATTCCCTCCTTTGCAACCAGAGCGGACATGCCATGACCATTAAGAAATCGGCCCGGAAAACCGCCAAAAAAGCGCGCCCCACCGCCGCCCGAAAGTCCGCGCCGAAACGGGGAGCCGCCGACGCCTTTGTGTGGGAAGCCATCGACAGCGAGCTTCTGCCGGTACCCGATGTCGCAGCACTGCCTCTGGCCCTTTTGAAGGGAATCGATTTCAGCCGCGACACGCTGCTGGAAAACACCCGCCGCTTCGCCGAAGGCCTGCCCGCCAACAACGCGCTGCTCTGGGGCTCGCGCGGCATGGGCAAAAGCTCATTGGTGAAGGCCGTGCATGCGGCGGTGAACCAAGACCGCAAGGGGAACAAGCGCCTCGCATTGGTGGAAATCCCCCGCGAGGACATCGCGACCCTGCCCCGCCTGCTGCGCCGCCTGCGCCGCACGCCGCGCCAATACATTCTGTTCTGCGATGATCTTTCGTTCGACGGCGAGGATGCCAGCTACAAATCGCTGAAGGCCGCATTAGAGGGCGGTATCGAAGGCCGTCCCGCGAACGTGTTGTTCTACGCCACCTCGAACCGCCGCCATCTGATGCCACGCGACATGATGGAGAACGAGCGTTCGACCGCGATCAATCCGTCGGAAGCGGTGGAAGAAAAAGTCTCGCTCTCGGATCGCTTCGGCCTGTGGCTCGGCTTCCACAATTGCGGGCAAGACGAATTCCTTTCCATCATCGATGGCTATGTCCGCCATTTCGGATTGAAGGTGAGCTTAGACGAGATGCACGCGCGTGCGCTCACCTGGTCGGCCGGACGCGGCGCGCGTTCGGGCCGTGTCGCCTGGCAGTTTATCCAGGACATGGCGGGCGAGATGGGCGTGAAGCTGAGTAAGGCTTCTAGTTAGAAGCCATCACGAGCAGCGGACGCGGATCGACCGCGTGCGTGCCTTTGCGGATTTCGAAATGCACCTGCGGCGTGTTCACGTCGCCCGTGGTGCCGGCATAACCGATCACCTGCCCCGCATTCACCCGGTCGCCGCGGCCCACGGCCAAGCGATCATTGTGCGCGTAGGCCGTGACATATCCGTTGTCATGCTTGATCAGCACGAGGTTGCCGTAGCCTTTGAGTTCGTTGCCGGCATAGGTGACGGTTCCCGCAGCAGACGCACGCACCGGCGCACCGGCGTTGGCCGCGATGTTGATGCCGTCATTGCGTTCACCGGTCACGGTTGAGCCGTAGGCGGAAAGCACCTGCCCGCTCACCGGCCAGAGAAACTTGCCGTTGGTTGCAACCGGCGTGTCCGATCCGCCCGTGATCGTCTCATAGGCGGTATCGAGGAACGAGCCGCTGGATTTCTGCTCCGGCGGCACTTGGCTTTGCACCGGCTTCTGCGCGGGCAGCGGGCGCAACGGCGCGCGCTCGACGGGTTTCGCAGGATAACGGCTGGGCGAAGAATACGGCGCGGAATAGGCGGTGCGCACGGGCGCTGGCGTTGCTTCGCGCGGCGGACGGCCGCCGCCATAGGCCGGCACCATCAGCGTCATGCCGGGGCGGATTTCATCCTGGTCGCGCAGACTGTTGATGGCGACCACATCATCCGTGTCGACATGATAGCGGTCGGCGATTTCCGAAACGGTATCGCCACTGCGCACCGAGACCGTGAAATACGTGCCCGATGCGGGATGATAATGCGTCGCTTCGCTGTCGGTGGCGCAAGCGGCCAGCGCGCAAGGCAGAACGGCGATCAGCAATAGACGTTTGCCCCAGGCAACAACGCCGCTATTTCCGAACAATCCCTGCATTGCCGTCGCGTCCTTCTTTCGGCAGTCCCGCAACCATTGGGACAAACACCACGGGAAGAAGCGTCTCGGTCTGATAGCCAGGCATACTGCCAGCCTGGAGACCGCGTTCTGCGTCTTCCTTAAGCCGTATCATACGCAACAAACGTTGCGAAATGCTTTCGTAACCAACCGGGGTAACCAGAATTCCCTCCGGTTTTAGCTGGCTGACAAGTTCCACGGGAACCTCGGGAAAGGCCGCCGTTACCAGAATTCGGTCGAAAGGTGCGCCTTCACGCCATCCCTGGTAGCCATCGCCGTGGCGCGTTTGGATGTTGTTAAGACCTAGGCGTTTGAAGCGAAGTTCCGCTTCCTTAAGAAGCGGCCGGTGGCGCTCCACCGTGTAGACCATCCGAACCAGCTTCGAGAGAATCGCCGTCTGGTAGCCCGAGCCGGTGCCGATCTCGAGCACGCGCATGCGCGGCTCAAGCCGCAGCGCTTCGGTCATATACGCGACGATGTAAGGCTGGCTGATCGTCTGGCCGCAATCGATGGGCAGCGCGCGATCGGCAAATGCGTCCGAGGAAAACACCGGATCGACGAACACATTGCGCGGCGTTTGCGCGATCGTCTCCAGCACGCGCTCATCCGCAATGCCCTGCCCCCGCAAGACAGCAGCCAGATCGGAAGCGCGCGAGTCTTTCATAGGTGCCGGCTCACGCTTCGATGCGCGAGGCTCCGCCCATATAGCCGCGCAAGACTTCGGGAATGGTCACGCTGCCATCGGCGTTCTGGTAATTTTCCAGAACCGCAACCAGCGTGCGGCCGACAGCAAGGCCTGAGCCGTTCAGCGTGTGCACAAAGCGCGTACTCTTTTCGCCCTCGGGGCGGAAGCGCGTGTTCATGCGGCGCGCTTGGAAGTCGCCGCAATTCGAGCATGACGAAATTTCACGGAACGCATCCTGGCCAGGCAGCCAGACTTCGATGTCGTAGGTCTTGCGCGCGCCGAAGCCCATATCGCCGGTGCACAGCACCATCGTGCGGTGATGCAGGTTCAGGCGCTTCAGCACTTCTTCGGCGCACGACGTCATGCGCTCATGCTCGGCGGCCGATTGCTCCGGCGTGGTGATGGAGACCAGTTCCACTTTCGAGAATTGGTGCATGCGGATCATGCCGCGCGTGTCCCGGCCCGCAGCCCCGGCTTCCGCCCGGAAGCAGGGGGTGAAAGCGGTCATGCGCAGCGGCAGTTCGGCTTCACTCAGGATTTCATCGGCGACATAGTTGGTCAGTGGCACTTCGGCGGTGGGGACCAGCCAGAAGGGATCGCCCTCACCCGTTTCGATGCGGAAAAGATCATCCTGGAATTTCGGCAATTGACCGGTGCCGAACATCGCCCGGCTATGAACCAATACGGGCGGCGAGACTTCGGTGTAGCCGAACTTCTCGGTGTGGGTATCCAGCATGAATGCGGCAATGGCGCGTTCCAGCTTCGCCATGTCGCCCTTGAGATAGACAAAGCGTGCGCCTGATACCTTGGCGGCGCGCTCGAAATCCATCTGCCCCAGGGCCTCGCCGATTTCGAAATGTTGCTTGGGCGCATTGATGCCGGGCGGCTTACCGAAGGCGCGGCTTGCCGCCGGCACATTGGCTTTTTCGTCGGCGCCGTCGGGCACATCATCCGCCGGGATATTGGGGATCACCGCCAGCGCCTGTTTCAGCGCCTCTTCCAGTTCGCGCTGCTGCGCTTCGCCTTTTTGAATTTCGTCCTTGAGGCCCGCCACTTCGTCCAGCAGCGACTTTGCCAGCGCTTCGTCTTTTTTCTGCTTGGCCTGGCCGATCAGCTTGGAGGCATCGTTGCGCCGGGCCTGCTGGATCTGCAGGCGGGTGAGAAGTTCGCGCAGGCCCTTGTCCTGCGCCAGCAGCGTATCCGCCAAAGCGCCGGCATCGGCCAGGCCACGCCGCGCCAGGCCACGGACAAACCCGTCCCTGTCGTCGCGAATGGCCTTGATGTCGTGCATGGGATCGTCCTCAGGTTGCGCAGGGCTGCAAAGAATCCCCAAGAACGGGTGATGCCATGGCCACCCGCCCTGGGTCAAAGCCCGCGGAAAAGCGCCAAAAACCGGGTTTGCTTAACCGGGTCCTAATTTGCACCTGCAACTTGTGCGAACTTGCGAAACCACGCCGCAACCGACTTGGGCTTACGCTGTCCCGGCATAGGGAGGACGCGTCCGGAATCCGGACGTGGATGGGCTTGAAGCAGTACGCCAGACATATCCTCAGTCCGCTGGAAGCGGGACTGGAACGGCTGGGCCCGGCCTGGGCCACGCTGGCCATGTCCGGTGCGGTGGTGCTGGCGGCGTTCGGTGTCCATGTGATTCTCAAACTCGTCGAAGACTCGCCCTTCACGGGGCTGGCGGTGCTCAATGTTGCCATCGAAGCCTTTGTCGTGGCCGCGCCGCTGATCCTTTATTCGCGCCGCGTCATCCGCCAACTGGCCCGCAGCCGCGCCGAGCTGCAGACCATGTCGCGCCGCCTTGCCGCCACCGCCGAGCAGGCGCGCGAGTCCTCGCAAGCCAAATCCGCTTTCCTGGCGAATATGAGCCATGAACTGCGCACGCCGCTGAACGCCATCCTGGGTTTCTCGGAGATCATGAAGGACCAGCATCTGGGTCCTGTGTCCAATTCCCGTTATCTGGGTTATGCCGGCGACATCCA
>CAIYRG010000446.1 GCA_903928515.1 uncultured Alphaproteobacteria bacterium
CCGAGGGCATCGCGCAGCGCGGCGAGGCGCGCCTCCTGGTTGCTCGCCTCCGATTCCCGGACGGACAGCGCACGACGGGCATTGTCCCGCGCCCCTTCAAGCCACGCACGCCGGTCCCCTATCGTGTGATTGAGCAACTTCACTGCGTGGCCGCAATGCGCGCCCAGGATTTCGGCGGCTTCATCGAGGTCCGTAACCGCGTCGACGATGATGATGCCCGGCGCCGGGTAGTCCAGATAATGCTGCATGAGGAACGCCATGACGATTTCCTCGGGTGTGCGGCCCTGCGCATTTTGCGGAAAAAGGCAGCGGTCGCCCAGCTGGCGTCCGGATCGGATCATCACCAGGTTGACGCAGAAGGCCCCGCCATCGTGGGCTACGGCCACCACGTCGATGTCCTGGTCCACGCCGGTGTCCGCAAACTGTCGTTGCGCCATGCGCGCCAGCGCCTGCATCTGGTCGCGATAGAGCGCAGCCTGCTCGAATTCCACGCCGCGATGCCGGGCCTGACATTGGAGCCTTACGCGGTGGCCGACGATTCGCATCCCTCGCTCGTGCGCGCATGGCGGCGCTGGAGTGCGGAGTACGGCAAATATCTCGCCGCCTATGTGCGTCAGGCCTCCGTCAATCTCGTGCCGTGGACATAGCGTGATGCTTTACGTTCGTTCGGCCCTCTTCCTTATCTGGTTCATCTTCATCACGCTGCTGGTGTATATCGGCAGCCTGCCGTCTTTGCTGATGCCGTGGCGCGCCTCTGTTGCGTGCGGCCGTGCCTGGGCCTGGCTGATGCTGCTCGGCCTGAAAATCTTTTGCGGCCTCCGCTATGAAGTTCGAGGCCCCAAACCCCGAGGAGCGGTGCTGGTTGCCTCCAAGCATTTCAGCATGTGGGAAACGGTCGCCGCGATGTTGCTGCTCGATCAGCCCGCCATCGTGATGAAGCGCGAGCTGCTGCGCATACCGCTCTATGGCTGGTACACGCAGGCGATGGAGATGATCCCTGTCGACCGCGAGCAAGGCGCGCGCGCCATCCGTGCTTTGCGCGATGCCGGCCTTCACGCGCGCGATCAAAATCGCGCGATCCTGATTTTTCCCGAAGGCACCCGAAAAGAATTGGACGCGGCCCCCGATTACAAACCGGGTGCGGCGATGCTCTACACGCAGCTTGGGATGCCCTGCGTGCCGATGGCGCACAATTCCGGCGTGTTCTTCGGCAGTTTTCTGAAACTGCCTGGGATCATCGTGGTGGAATTTTTGCCCACGATCCCGCCCGGCCTGCCCCGCCGGGAATTCGCGGAAACCTTGGAAAAGGCGGTGGAAATCGCCACATCCAAGCTCGTGGCCGAAGGCCGCGCCACCCTCTAGCAACGACTCGCCCGGCCGGGCGGAAGCTGTTAGAACATACAGGGAACGTTGCGGCGTTTGACGGGTTGTTCAGACCGTTCGGTTTGAATAGGCGCCTGACGTTTCATGTCCCCATTTTCCGCCACATCTACGGTTTAGAATTCTGATCCATGACGAGCCTGAGCCACCAGATTTGGGACATGAAATACCGGTTCAAGGCGCCGGACGGCTCGGCCGTAGACCGCACGATCGAAGACAGCTGGGCGCGCGTGGCGCTGGCGGCAGCAGAGGCCGAGAGCCCTGAGAGGCGCCGCGATGTGGCGTTGGAATTTGCCGCCGCCCTCACCGGTCATCGCTTCCTGCCCGCAGGCCGCATTCTGGCGGGTGCCGGCACCGGGCGCTCCGTCACCCTGTTCAATTGCTTCGTGATGGGCACGATCGAGGACGATCTCTCCGCCATCTTCGAACATTTGCGCGAAGCCGCGCTCACCATGCAGCAGGGCGGCGGCATCGGTTACGATTTCTCGACGCTGCGCCCCAAGGGTGCGGCTGTAAAAGGCGTGGGCACGGATGCGTCAGGCCCGATCTCGTTCATGGATGTGTGGGATTCGATGTGCCGCACCATCATGAGTGCGGGCGCACGGCGCGGCGCAATGATGGGCACGCTGCGGTGCGACCATCCCGATATCGAAGATTTCATCGACGCCAAGCGCGATGCCGCGCGTCTGCGCAATTTCAATCTCTCGGTGCTGATAACAGACGCCTTCATGGCGGCGGTGAAAGCCGATGCGCCATGGCCGCTTGTTTTTGAAGGCACCGTCTATCGCACGGTGAGCGCGCGCGGACTTTGGGACCGCATCATGCACGCAACTTTTGATGTGGCCGAGCCCGGCGTGATCTTCATCGACCGCATCAACGAACAGAACAATCTGAATTACTGCGAACATATCGACGCGACGAATCCGTGTGGCGAACAACCGCTGCCGCCCTATGGCGCGTGTCTGCTGGGTTCGATCAATCTGGCGCGGCTTGTGGAACATCCCTTCCGCGAAGATGCGGCCTTGAACGAGATCGAATTGGCGCGGCTGACGGCAACCGCCGTGCGCTTCCTCGACAACGTGATCGACGTGTCGCGCTTTCCACTGACCGACCAGGAAGTGGAAGCCAAGGCCAAGCGCCGCATCGGCTTGGGCGTTACCGGATTGGCCGATGCGCTGATCTTCTGCCGCACGACCTATGGCTCGCCCGCTTCAATCACACTGATCGAGCGCTGGCTGCGCATTGTGCGCGATGCGGCTTACAGAGCTTCGGCTGAACTCGCGGCAGAAAAAGCCCCGTTCCCGCTGTTCGACCGCGATGCGTATCTGGCCGCACCGAACATCATGGCGTTGCCCGCCGATATCCGTGAGGCCATTGCCACGCACGGCATTCGCAACGGTCTGCTCACCTCCATTGCACCGACGGGCACCATCTCGCTGTTCGCCGACAATGTGTCTTCGGGCATCGAGCCATGCTTTGCCTTCACCTACAAACGCCGCGTGCTGATGCCGGACGGCAGCAAACGCGAAGAGACGGTGAGCGATTACGCCTATCGCAAGTTCCGTTCGCTGTTCGGCGAAGACGCCGTGCTTCCCGAGTATTTCGTGACGGCGCAAACGCTCACGCCTGCCGATCATCTGGCGGTACAGGCAGCCGCCCAAGGTTTTGTCGATTCCTCGATCTCCAAGACGATCAATTGTCCGCCGGGCATTTCGTTCGAGGATTTCAAAGACGTCTATCGCGCGGCTTATGAAGACGGCTGCAAGGGCTGCACCACCTATCGCCCCAATGCAGTGACAGGTTCGGTTCTCTTCACGGATGAGCCGGTGGAAGATGTGAAAGAAGAACCGGTTTCTCTGGTGTCCGAACCCACGCGCGAAACGATTCCGCCGATGCCGCGCGTCACCAAGGATGGCGTTGTGTATATGACGCAGCCTTTGGACCGCCCCGGCGAATTGCCGGGTCACACCTACAAAGTGCGTTGGCCCGATCTCGACCATGCCTTCTACATCACGATCAACGACATCGAGCAGGACGGGCGCAGACGGCCCTTCGAGATTTTCATCAACTCGAAGAACATGGAGCATTACGCCTGGACCGTGGCGCTGACGCGCATGATCTCGGCGGTGTTCCGGCGCGGCGGCGATGTCAGCTTCGTGGTGGAAGAATTGAAAGCGGTGTTCGATCCGCGCGGCGGACAGTGGATGGGACGGCACTACGTGCCTTCATTGCTGGCCGCCATCGGCGATGTGATCGAACGCCATCTCATCGCCATCGGCTTCATGGCGCCGCCGCTGGAAGAGAGCGATGCCGAACGCGCGGCGCACGCTGCCCAAGCCGGCGGACCGGATTTGGACGGTGGCTTTTCCAGCGCGTCCGGTGTTTCCGCTCGGCGTTGCCCGCGCTGCAATTCACCCGGCTTCGTGAAGATGGAAGGCTGCGATACCTGCGTGAGTTGCGGCTATTCGCGCTGTTCGTGAGTTTCTACCGGACTTGATGTAAGCTAAGCGGGTAATTGGCCAATGCGGTCAAACGATGAACCCGCGCTACGTGATTCTATGTTTTTGCATTTTGTTAGTCGGTGCCGCCGGCATCGCTTATCAATATGCCAGATCGGGCCAAAGCTCGACGCCTATAGCCGGACCCGATTTCAGCAGATTCAATCTTTCCAGTTTCGAAAGACAGGTACGACATGACCTGCCTGTGGGAACGTCGAAAGATGCTGTTGATGCTTACCTGACGAAGCTAAAAATCGGGCACTCGTACGTAGGTGAAAAAAACGATTTTGGAATTGCTGACCATACCTTTTACACGATTGTCGAGGATTTCACTTGGTTCCTCCATATCACCGTCGACTTAGAAACCGAAATCCATCTCGACAAAAATGAAAAAGTGGATGGCATAAAATTCAACGTTCGCTATGTCAGACTTTAGCGCGTCTTCGCTTTTTTCATCGCAGGCCCCGCCAAATCCGCAAACGCCTTCACGATCTTTTTGTAGAGCGTGCGTTTGAACGGCACGACCAGCTTCGGCAGATCTTCCATCCGCGCCCATTTCCAGTTGGAAAATTCCTGGTCGTGGCCGTGGCCCGAGAGATCGATGTCTTCCTTGTCCCCTAAAAAGCGCAGCGCGAACCATTTCTGGGTCTGGCCACGATATTTGCCCTTCCACACGACGCCGATCAGCTCGTCCGGCAGTTCGTAATTCAGCCATTTGTCGTGCTCGCGGATGATCTCGGCTTTGTCGGTGCCGGTCTCTTCCTTCAATTCGCGCATCACCGCCTGACGCGGCGTTTCGCCTTTGTCGATGCCGCCTTGCGGCATCTGCCAGGCTTCCATCGTTTGATCGACGCGGTTGCCGACAAAGACAAGCCCATCGTCGTTCAACAACATCACGCCGACGCAGGGCCGATAGGGCAGCGTTTCGCGCAACGCCGCGCCGCGCTTGGCGCGCGTGGCGGTTGCGGAAATTTTCTTTGCAGGCGCTTTCTTTGCCGGTGACTTCTTCGCGCCCGGCTTTTTTGCGACGGGCTTCTTCGCCGCCGTTTTCACGGCTGCGCGTTTGGCTTTCGGTTTCGCTTTTGCCATGGGAACGCTCTCAATTTTTAAAGGAAAATCTTACGGCGACGGCGGTTAGGCGCTGCCGGATTTTTTTGACACCGCCGACAGCGGCACCAGCACGACGCCGTGCTGCG
>CAIYRG010000447.1 GCA_903928515.1 uncultured Alphaproteobacteria bacterium
CAAATCCGTGTGCACCGCATAGGCGAAATCGATGGGCGTCGCCCCGCGCGGCAGCGCAATCAGCATGCCCTTCGGCGTGAAGCAGAACACCTGGTCCTGATACATGTTCAGCTTCGAGTGTTCGTAGAACTCCTCGGGGCTGTCCCCGCGCTCCAGCAGGTCGACCATGTCGCGCAGCCACTCAAAGGCCTTCACAGCCTTAGGATCGCTTTCGGCAACCTTTTCGCGATAGCGCCAATGCGCCGCCACGCCGCGCTCGGCAACGTCGTGCATATCCTGTGTGCGGAACTGTACTTCGACGCGCTGGTTCTCGGGGCCGATCACGGTGGTGTGGATCGAGCGATAGCCGTTCGATTTGGGCAGCGAGATGAAATCCTTGAATCGCTCGGGCACCATTCGCCACGTGCGGTGCATGACGCCCAGCGCCTTGTAGCAATCCTCTTCGGTCTTCACGATCGCGCGGAAGCCGAACACATCCGACAATTGCTCGAAATTGAGCTGCTTGTCTTTCAGCTTGCGCCAGATTGAATACGGACGCTTGGCGCGGCCCGTGACCCAAGCCTCGATGCCGCTCTCGGCCAGCGCGCGCTTGATCTCGTCGGCAATGCGCACGATGCGGCCCGACGAACGCGCATCCAATTGCTCCATGCGCTTGGCGATGGTGTCGCGTGCTTCCGGGTCCAATTCCGCGAACGACAGATCTTCCAATTCCTCGCGCATGTTCTGCATGCCGATACGGCCCGCGAGCGGCGCGTAAATTTCAATCGTCTCCTGCGCGATGCGCCGGCGCTTTTCGGGCGCCTTCACAAAGGGGAGCGTACGCATGTTGTGCAAACGATCCGCCAGCTTCACCAGCAGCACGCGAATGTCGTTCGACATCGCCAGCATCAATTTGCGGAAATTCTCCGCCTGACGCGTGCGCTCGGAAAACACTTCCAACTGCGAAAGCTTGGTGACGCCATCGACCAGCGCTGCAATCTCGCCGCCGAAATTCGTTTCGATGTCGGCGATGGTGGCGGAGGTGTCTTCGACCGTGTCGTGCAGAAGTGCGGTGGCAATCGTCGCCGTGTCGAGCTTCAGATCGGTGAGGATACCCGCGACTTCTAGCGGGTGCGAAAAATACGGATCGCCCGATGCACGCTTCTGCGGCCCATGGGCCTGCATGGCGAAGACGTATGCGTGATTGAGAATGTCTTCATTGGCCTGCGGGTCGTAAGCCTTGACCCGATCCACAAGCTCGGTCTGACGCATGAGACGGCGCTTGCGGGCGGTCATCGCTGACCGGCCCGCTGCGCGACACATGCGATTGGCAAGAAACGACTACTCTTCGTAGTCGCCCAAATCCTCAGGCTGCGGCTCGGCGCGGCGCTGGGCTTCCGACGTGAGCGCACGAAGAAGTTCTTCCTCGGTGAGCTGACGGTGGATGACCTCTTCTTCAGCATCGCTGGAGACCGGCAATTCCTCCGGCTCGTCCACTTCAGCGTGCTTCTGCAGGCTTTTGACATAATCTTCTTTGATGTCTTCCGGCTTGAGCACCTTGGCCGCGATTTCACGCAGCGCGACAACAGGGTTTTTATCCCGGTCACGGTCGACCATCGTTTCAGCGCCGCCCGAAAGCTGGCGGGCGCGGTGTGCCGAAAGCAGCACGAGGTCGAAGCGGTTCGGAACCTTGTCAACGCAATCTTCAACGGTAACGCGAGCCATCGCGACTCCTTATTTGCTTATACTTATGCCGGAAAGGGCTGCGGACAATAAGGATTTTGCCTCACCAGAGCAAGGGGGCAGGAGCAAGTGGCGTCTATGGGTTGGGGGTGGCGGGCGCCGGAGCCCCCTCCAAGGCATATTCCCGGCCCATCGTGGCGTTTTCCCGGAACGGCTTGATGGCCAGATATTCCGGGGAATTCCACCAATCCTGCAGGTTTTTCATGCTCGGGAACCGGATCAAGAGAACAAGACCCTCCGGCGGATCGGACTTGTCCATCTTTACGGCCTTGGATCTGGCAACGGTCACACCGCCAAATTTGGCCTCGATGGCACCGACCTGGGCCCGGTACTTGTCATAAGAGGCCTGATCTTGGACCGACATCACGTTGGCGACCATGTAGGCGGGCACTTCGTCCGTAGCGGCATGCAGACCTTCGAGGCCGAGCCCACCCGCCAAAGTTCCAACAGTAAACGCCGCCACCGATTTCCAATGGGCGATCTTCCAGCGTGAATTCATCGTTTTCTCCTCACGTAAAATCTGAGCTTCCATCCCGGCTTGATATTCGCGTTCAAATGCCGGGGCCTAAACGCTTGATGCAAATCGGTTTGAATTTGACCACGCGACGCCGGTTTACGGAATAGGTTCCACGGCATTGCGGTCGGCTTCAGGCAATGCCGCCAACAGATCATCAAGGCGCTGCCCGCTCACCGGGTCTTTCCAATCCGGCACAATGTCCCGCAACGGCACCAAGACGAACGCACGGCCCGTCATGCGCGGATGCGGCAACACCGGCGGCCCATCCTGAATCAAGCCGTCATAATCGAGAAGATCGAGATCAAGCGTGCGCGGCGCGTTGGGGATTGAGCGCTCGCGGCCGAAGGCGCGTTCCACTGCGTGAAGCGTCTCAAGGAATTTCGCTGGGCCGAGTTTCGTCTTTACGGAAACGACGGCATTCACGAACGGCGGATCGGATGGATCGGGCCATGCGGGCGTGCGGTAGAAGCGCGAGGATTGGATGATCTCAACGCCCTGCCCTGCAAGCTGGCGCAACGCATCACGCAGTGTTTCAGCAGGCGGGCTTACGCCGTTGGAACCTGACGCAAGATTTGCTCCCAAACCGACAATCACCACGGACCAATTTCCACTTCATGCGTTTCTAACAAATCGCGACCACATTCGAAGTTGAGCGTTTCGGCTTTTGTTGACCGCTTCAGTCGCGCTAGAACAAGAGCCGCCTGCCCATTTGGGGCGTGGGGGCGATTTGACCGAGCATTATTTTATGGAGGCCTTTTATGCTATTTTATCCGCAAGAAAGAATTGCCCTCTTCGTTGATGGCGCCAATCTTTACGGCGCGGCCAAGGGCCTGCAATTCGATATCGACTATAAACGCCTTTTGGAACTTTTCGCCCGCAAGGGCGTGCTCGTGCGCGCTTTCTATTACACAGCCCTCGCCGAAGACCAGGAATTCTCCCCCTTACGACCGCTGATCGACTGGCTGGATTACAACGGTTTCTCGGTCGTGACCAAGCCGCTCAAGGAATACACCGACGCGCAAGGGCGCCGCCGCTCCAAAGGCAACATGGACATCGAGCTG
>CAIYRG010000448.1 GCA_903928515.1 uncultured Alphaproteobacteria bacterium
CGATCTATCAAAATCTTGCCGAGCGTGCCCTCGTCGACCGCCTCGACCTCCATGGTCGCCTTGTCGGTTTCGATCTCGGCGATCACGTCGCCGGATTTCACCTTGTCGCCTTCGTGCTTGAGCCATTTGGAAAGGTTGCCCTTTTCCATCGTCGGCGACAGCGCGGGCATCAATACATCAATCGGCATGGACGCTTGACCCTCTTCGCTTGCCTAGTGCGACAAGCGAGACAGATTGGTTGCCACGGACGTCGCCGCCACGGCGAGCATCGCGCAGGTGAAAAAAGCAATCGTCGCCTTGTTCAGTTTGACGGAACAATCCGGCGGCGCGCCCGGAACCGACTTGGAGGCGAATATCCAGAACGCCGACGGCAGCCATCCGCGCTTGGACGCTTGCCGATAGATCAGCGCGCCGGCAACCCAGCTCGCCGCCGCTCCGGCCAAGGCCAGCACGGCGAGGATGGCTGCAAGAATCGACATGCCGATAGTCCCGATTCATCGCACGATGTCGGTGTAAAGCGCCGACGGATCCGGCTCGGGATCGTTGGTCGCGAACTCAGCCGCCTCGTTGATCGTGTCGCGGATCTTGGCGTCGATGGCCTTGAGTTCGTCCTCGCCGATCCACTTATTGTCCAGCATACGGTGCCGCACCATCTCGATCGGGTCGTGCTCGTTGCGCACCTTCTCGACCTCCTCGCGGCTTCGGTATTTCGCCGGATCGGACATCGAATGTCCGCGATAGCGGTAGGTCATCATTTCGAGGATGAACGGCCCCTCGCCGGCACGGGCGCGCTTGACCGCCCTCTCGCCAGCGTCCTTGACCGCCCGCACGTCCATGCCGTCGACGCGCTCGCCCTGAATGTCGAACGAGGCGCCGCGCTTGGAAAGGTCGGTGGTCGCCGAGGCGCGGGCGATCGAGGTGCCCATGGCGTATTGGTTGTTCTCGATCACGTACACGACCGGGAGCTTCCAGAGCTGGGCCATGTTGAAGGATTCGAACACTTGGCCCTGGTTCGCCGCGCCATCACCGAAATAGGTGAGGCTGACATTGCCGTTGCCTTTGTATTGGTCGGCGAAGGCGAGGCCCGTGCCGATCGGAACAGACGCGCCGACGATGCCGTGGCCGCCGAAGAAATTCTTCTCGCGGCTGAACATGTGCATCGAGCCGCCCTTGCCGTGCGAATAGCCGGTGGAGCGCCCGGTGAGTTCGGCCATCACGCCGCCTGGGTCCATGCCCGCGGCGAGCATATGCCCGTGATCGCGGTAGGAGGTGATGAGCTGGTCGCCCTCGCCAATCGCGGCCTGCATGCCCACCACAACGGCTTCTTGGCCGATGTAGAGATGGCAGAAGCCGCCGATCAAACCCATGCCGTAAAGCTGTCCGGCCTTCTCTTCGAAGCGCCGGATAAGCAGCATGTCTTTGTAGAGCTTGGTGAGAAACGCGGCGTTGGCTTGGTTGTTACTGCCCGGCGAACCGGCGCCGGCAGCACCGCTGCCGTTCGACCTGTCGTTCGCGGCTCTGGCTTCTGCGCCCGCCATGATGCCTCTGTTCGCTGTGGTTTGCCCGATTTGGGCTGCGCGGTTTTGACAAGGGTAACGCTCCCTTGCAAGCCCATCATTTTCAAGTGTTGTAGGCCTGGAACTTTCCGTTCGCAATTCCGCCCATGCTGCAAACAATCTTGCGCCGCCGAATGGCGTCACGACAGGAACGAGAAAATTCTGCGACGGAAAGACGCGAAAACGCGAGAGAAACGGCCGCGCCTTAGATGCAGTGCAGCAAATTCAGTGTTTGTCGCGCGGAACCGCAACTTCCCCGGCCTTGCCTTCGGACAGGACGCCGCGCGCCACCTCATCCAGCATATCGGGATCGAGCGCGTTGGCGTTCATGAGAGCAATGCGATGTTGCAGGGCTTCGCGCTGGTGGCGGACGTGATCGAGATCCGCGCGCTTCACGGCCAAATCCATTTCCGCATTGTGCCAGGCGATAAGCCCGCGCGGACCGGCCACGCCCGAATAGCCAAAATACGCGATCACCGCGCCGCTGATCAGCGGCAGGATGAGAAGTCCAAAACGGTCAGCTACTCGACGACGCACTCGCATGAGATAGACCGAATCACAGGCTGATTCGGCGAGCAAGATTTTTTTGAAAGTTCCGTGTCAGTTGAGCGGGTTGCGCTGGTTTGCGGCGTTGCGGCTTTTGCCGCCGCCCAATAGATGGCATCCCCTTGGGTACGTGCCCTCTCATATGTGACTCAGGATTTTCCATGACGGCCTGCGGCCTCGATTTCGGCACTTCCAATTCGGCGATCGGCGTGATGCGCGGCAACGCGCCGGCGCTGGCGCCTGTCGAGGGCTCGGAAACGCTCCTGCCCTCGGCGGTGTTCTTCGATTACGAGACCAAGGGCCACGTGCAGTTCGGCGCGGACGCCATCGCCGCCTATATCGGCCAGCATGACGGGCGGCTGATGCGGGCGCTGAAGTCGATCCTGGGCTCGCCGTTGATCGACGAGAAAACCGCTTTGGGTTCCCGGATGATCGCACTGACCGAGGTCGTCGAGATCTTCGTGCGGCACCTGAAGCACAAGGCCGAAGCCTTCGCCGGCAAGGAACTGACAGCGGTGGTGCATGGCCGCCCAGTGCGGTTCGTCGACGATGACGATGCCGCCGATGCCAAGGCGGAGCGCGTGCTGACCGGTATTGCCAACCGGGTGGGCTTCAAGGACGTCGCCTTCGTCTATGAACCGATAGCCGCCGCCTATCATTACGAAGAGACGGCGACGGCGGAAGAAATCGTTCTGATCGCCGATATTGGCGGCGGCACCTCGGACTTCACCGTTATCCGCATCGGGCCGGAGCGGATGCGCCGCGCCGACCGGACGTCCGACATTCTTGCCAATGACGGCGTGCGCGTCGGCGGCACCGATTTCGATGCGCTGTTGAGCCTAGACGCGGTGATGCCGCTGCTGGGCCTCGGCACGCATCTCATCGAGAAAAATCTGCCGATGCCGAATGCGCCGTACTTCGAACTCGCGACATGGGCGACGATCAACTTCGCCTACACCGCTCAGAACGAGCGGCAACTGGCGGCGTTTGCGAAAGGCGCATGCGAGCCGAAGAAAGTGCGACGGCTTTCCGATGCGGTGCGCCGCCGTCTGGGCCATCGCATCGCGTTTGCGGTGGAAGACGGCAAGATCGCACTGAGCGAGACGAGCATCGCCGCCCTGCCGTTGGATTTCATCGAAGCCAACCTTGCAGCGCAGGCGACGCGCAAAGGCTTTGACCAAGCCATCGCGGCCCGAACCAACCGGCTGTTCAAGACGGCATCCGAGTGCGTGCGCGACGCCGGCCTAAAGCCCGCCGACATCCAAACCATTTTCTTCACCGGCGGATCGAGCCGCGTGCCGGCGGTGCGCGAAGCCATCGCACGCGCCGCGCCGCATGCGCGCGTTGCGGCGGGTTCGGATTTTCTGTCCGTGGCGTTAGGCTTGACCCGTGAAGCGCAGAAGCGGTTCGGCTAAGAGCCTTATGACTTCGTCCGCAAAATCGACTTGCCAGCGTAGACGGCTTGGTCGCCCAATTCTTCTTCGATGCGCAGGAGCTGGTTGTATTTCGCCAACCGGTCCGAACGCGCGAGGCTGCCGGTTTTGATCTGGCC
>CAIYRG010000449.1 GCA_903928515.1 uncultured Alphaproteobacteria bacterium
ATCGCGGCGACCCGGTCGGGACTCGCGATCTCGATCCGTTTCAGCAGCCGGCGGTCCGGCTGGCCGACGACGGGTTCAACCTCCACGGTTTCACCGGGGAGGGTGTACGACACATACACCGGCCCGGCCGGCGTCTCGGCGATGCCGTCGCCACGATGGGCAAGCTGTGTGATGACGAGCCGTTCGCTCACGATGTCCTCGCGGTGGGGGTGAGCGCACAAGAGCTTAGAAATTCGGTTCGGCTTTTGTGCGTGTTAAAGGATTTTTGTGTAGGAGATTCTTGCACAACAGGAGGTTCTTGCCCAAAAATTATTGGGTGGCTTTGGTTGGCCAGAACCATCCCGCAACCGCCGTGGCCGCCAACGCGCCGATAATCTGAGCGATTATGAACGCAAGCACGCCGCTTGGCGCGATTCCCGAGAATGTATCGGATAATGATCGGGCAACGGTTACCGCAGGGTTTGCGAACGAGGTCGAGGCGGTGAACCAGTATGCGGCAACAATATAGAGGCCGACCGCATACGCGACTGCGCCTCGGGCATTGGCAAGACAGCCGTATATCGTCAGCAATAGCCCAAATGCTGCGATGGCCTCTGCTACCCATTGACCCATTCCATAACGCACGGTTGACGAAACTTGCAACACTGGAAGGTCGAACATGAGATGTGCGGCCCACACCCCAGCCACAGCGCCGGCCAGTTGGGCACCCGAATACGCTGCAAACACTTGCCATGAGATATCACGTCGGAGAGCGAATGACAGGCTTACCACCGGATTGAAATGCGCTCCCGAAACGGGGCCAAAAATCAGGATGAGCACGACGAGAATTGCGCCGGTTGGCAGCGTATTTCCAAGCAGGGCCAACGCGACGTTTCCACCGGCCAATCGTTGTCCCATGATGCCGGAGCCGACGACTGCGGCAAGCAAGAGAGCCGTTCCCAACGCTTCGGCCGAAAGCTGCCGTGCCAAGGAGGGCATTAGGTTGGCTGGACCGCCCTCAGTGTTGCGCCCTCCATCTTGCCGATCTCCTTCAGCTTGGCCTGAAGGCTAAGTTGATCAAGGGATTTGATCGGCAACGATGTGAATACATCAATACGTTGATACAGCATGCGATAGGCGTCTTTGAACGCTAGGCCGACCACAGCGGACGTGCCTGTTGCCTCGGCTGGATCGGGAACGCCCCAATGCGCTGTCATCGGTTGACCGGGCCAAAAGGGACAGGCTTCGCCGGCCGCGTTGTCACACACTGTAAATACGAAATCGAGTTCCGGTGCGCCCGGCTTCGCAAATTCGTGCCAAGACTTCGAGCGGAAGCTGGATGTGTCGTAGCCGAGACCATTCAGGAGTTGAATTGTGTTGGGATTAACCGCCCCCTTTGGCTGGCTTCCTGCTGAATATGCACGAAACCGTCCAATACCGAGCTTGTTGAGGATAGCCTCGGCGATGATGGAGCGGGCTGAATTACCCGTGCAAAGAAACAGCGCGTTGAAGGGGCGGTCGGACATGATGCCGTTCCTTAAACCGTGATTTTTGAGCGAGTGGATTTGGACTTCGCCGGCTTACACGAAGCTGGCGCACATTTTTCTGGCTCACCCCGGCAACAGTTTTCAGTTAGGAAGCCGAGCAGCGCGTTTATCGCGCCGAACTGCGCGGCGTAGATCATCGACCGTCCGTCTCGCTGGACTGTCACGAGACCTGCCGAGCGGAGTCGGACAAAGTGGAATGTCAGCGCACTTGGCGCAATGTCGAGGGTTTCCGCGATTTGACCGGCTGGCAATCCCTCGGGGCCGGCTTGGACCAGCAACCGAAATATGTCGAGGCGGTTCTCTTGCGAGAGGGCGGCGAGAGCCGCCAAGGCGTCCGTGTCGTTCATATTTCAATGAATACTGAAATAAAATCGACAGTCAACAATCTTCAATGAAAATTGAAA
>CAIYRG010000450.1 GCA_903928515.1 uncultured Alphaproteobacteria bacterium
AGAACGGTTTCCGTCCTAAGAACGTCCGCATTGCGCGAGCTTCATACGGCGGCCAGTGAAGTCGTAGCCGTTTGCGGCTATCCTAGTGTCTTCCTTCATCGGGTGATGTCATGCGGTTGGGTTACGCGCTTCTGGTTTGCTGTGCCGTGGGCCTGGTGGTTTCGGGATGCGGCGGCATGGGCGGGCGTCGCCCGCAGAACTCGATGCAATCGGGCATGCAGAATTCGCGCAACACCGACCGTGCCGCGCAAGCCGTGCTTCTGGGCGCTTACGACACCAACAAGGACGGCTCGCTTTCCCGTGCGGAGCTGGAAGCCGGACTGAAAAAAGATTTCGACGCGGTCGACAAGAACCATGACGGCAAATTGTCGGCCGAAGAGGTGCGCGAAGAGAACGACCGCCGCTGGAAACTGTATGGCCCGCAATCCTCGCCGTTGATCGACTGGAACCACGACGGCTATGTCGATTTCGACGAATTCGCCACGGCATCCCGCACGCTCTTCGAGCAGCTCGACACAGATCACAACGGCATCCTGACGCCGCAGGAAATGCGGCCGCGCGCGCCCAATCAGAATGGCGGGGGCGGGTTCCGCAGGCGCGGCGGCGATGGCTCGGGCGACGGAAACTAAGGTTCGCTTGCGCGGCGCGGCCCGCGCGCTATGGTCCGCAAAATCGAGGTGATGTTATGGCCCGCAATGTTTTGACCCCATTTGTTTTTGGCGCGTTGGTTGTGTTTGCCGGCTTGGCAACGACGGCCGCTGTTTCCAGCGCGTCGGCCCAGACCATCGCCGCGAGCGCGCAAATCCTGGCCCGTTACGACACGAACCACGACGGCGTCGTGACCCGTGAGGAGATGGACACCGGCTGCAAGGCGGATTTCGACGCCGCCGACACCAAACACGACGGCAAGCTGAACGCCGCCGAGATTGCCGCGGAAAACCAGCTCCGGCTGCGCCGCGACGGCGGTCAGGCCGCACCCGTGCGCGATTGGAACGGTGATGGCTACGTGGACCTTTCCGAATTCTGCAACGCCGCGCATGCCTATTTCACCACGCTCGACACCAAGAACACGGGTGCGGTGAAGATTTCCCAGATGCGCGATGCCTCGCTCATGCGCGAGAACTCGCCCGATCCGCTGCAAAGCCCGATCGCCGATCCGAACTACAATCCGGCCAACACGCTGCCTGCGGGCGGAACCGGCACCACGACTCCCTGAGGCGTTTTCGCTTTGCTTGACAGAGCGGGAGCCCCGTCTTACACGGGCCGTCTTCCGCGAGGACCCACCGTGAAAACGGCCGGTCTCACGCTCTCGGGGGCGTAGCTCAGTTGGTTAGAGCGTCGGCCTGTCACGCCGAAGGTCGCGGGTTCGAGTCCCGTCGCTCCCGCCAGAATTCTCCAGCCCATCCGGCACGGAATTCTGGTCGTTTATCCCCACAATTCGGGGCGCGTGAAGTTTCACAAAAAACGCCGCAAACGCCTTCCGTTTGTTGTCGAATCTTGCTCTAAAGCCGCGTTGCAAGCGGGGCTGTCGTCACTATACTGCACCCGCGAAATAGTCCGCCCCACAGGCGCGTTCCTACGATGGCGTTGGCCGCTGTCGTTCGGACGTGCGGAAGACACGCCATGAATGGGTTCCTGCTCGAGTATCTGCCGATTCTCCTGTTCCTGGGGATCGCTGCGGTCCTTAGTATCGTGCTGACAGTGCTGCC
>CAIYRG010000451.1 GCA_903928515.1 uncultured Alphaproteobacteria bacterium
AGCCCAGCCGGGCATGGACTTCACGGGGCGAGGCCGCCGTATCGAGCCCGTCGATGGAGACGGACCCCGAATAGGGATTTTCCAGCGCCGCCATGCAGCGCATCAGCGTCGTCTTGCCCGCCCCATTGGGACCGGCCAGCGCCACGATGGTCTGCGGGCGCACGGAAAGGTTCACGCCAAAAAGGGCGCGCCGGGTGGGGTATTCGTAGACGAGATCCCGGACCTCGATCATTGCGGTAGAGTCTGCCAAGCCGTTGAACCTGCTTCTGCTTCGCGGCGGCGGATTATGGTCGGACAACCTTACGGGGTCTATAATGTTCACCCGCTTTTCGCTTGCATGGGCCGGGAGGCCGCGCGAGAAGGAGCGCCACGGAGGATTGGTGCATGCGCGTTGCTATGATCGGGACCGGATATGTTGGTCTCGTGTCCGGAGCTTGTTTTTCCGAGTTCGGCCACACGGTGATGTGTGTCGATAAGGACCAGTCCAAGATCGACGCCCTGAAACGGGGCGAAATCCCGATTTTCGAGCCCGGCCTCGACGAGGTGGTCGCCACCAGCGTCAAGTCCGGCCGCCTGTCCTTCAGCACGGATTTGGGCCCGGCCGTGAAGAACGCCGACGCGGTGTTCATCGCGGTGGGCACCCCTTCGCGCCGAGGCGATGGCCATGCCGACCTGACCTACGTGTTCCAGGCCGCCGAAGAGATCGCACGCTCGCTCGACGGCTACACCGTGGTGGTGACGAAATCGACCGTGCCGGTGGGCACCGGCCAGCGCGTGCAGGACACAATCCGCGCCGCCCGGCCCGACGCCGATTTCGACGTGGCCTCCAATCCGGAATTCCTGCGCGAAGGTTCGGCCATCGAAGATTTCCGCCGTCCCGACCGCATCGTGGTCGGCACCGAAAGCGAACGCGCCCGGCAGATTTTGCGTGAGCTGTATCGCCCGCTCTATCTGAACGAGACGCCGATCCTGTTCACCTCGCGCGAAAGTTCGGAGCTGATCAAATACGCGGCCAACGCTTTTCTCGCCACCAAGATCACCTTCATCAACGAGATGGCCGATCTGTGCGAGAAGGTGGGCGCCAACGTGCAAGACGTGGCGCGCGGCATCGGCCTTGATGGCCGCATCGGTTCCAAATTCCTGCACGCGGGCCCCGGCTATGGCGGCTCGTGCTTTCCGAAAGACACACTGGCCTTGCTGCGCACCGGCGAGGAAGTCGGCGCGCCGACAAAGATCGTCACCGCTGTGCAGCAGGTGAATGAAGAACGCAAAGTGCGGATGGCGGAGAAGATTGACGCGGCGTTCGGCGGCGTGAAGGGCAAGACCATTGCCGTGCTCGGCCTCACCTTCAAACCGAATACCGACGACATGCGCGATTCCCCTAGCCTCGTGATCGTGCCCTGGCTGCAAGAACATGGCGCCAAGGTCCGCGCCTTCGATCCCGAGGGCATGAAGGAAGCGCGCAAGCATCTGAAGTTCGACGAATGTGAAGACACCGAAAGCACGCTGAAAGATGCCGACGGCGTGGTGATCCTCACCGAGTGGAACGAATTCCGCGCGCTCGACATGGCCCGCACGAAACAGCTTTTGAAAACGCCTCTGATGGTCGATCTGCGCAACATCTACCGGCCCGACGAAATGGCGAAGGCCGGCTTCACCTATGTCAGCGTCGGCCGCCGCACAGTCACCCCTGTATAAAAAGAGATTGGTGTCCTGATGGTTTCTCCCGTCCGCAAAGCCGTTTTCCCCGTCGCCGGTATGGGCACGCGTTTTCTGCCCGCCACCAAGGCCATCCCGAAAGAGATGCTGCCGGTGGTCGATAAGCCGGTGATTCAATACG
The DNA here is from genome assembly GCA_903928515.1 of uncultured Alphaproteobacteria bacterium. Lineage (GTDB taxonomy): Bacteria > Pseudomonadota > Alphaproteobacteria > Micropepsales > Micropepsaceae > CAIYRG01. Next base: position 1,841 of record CAIYRG010000451.1, read on the forward strand.
CGGTGGAAGAAGCGCGCGACGCGGGCATCGAGCAATTCATCTTCGTCACGGGCCGCGGCAAGCACGTGATCGAAGACCATTTCGATCACGCCTATGAATTGGAAAGCCTGCTCACCGCCCGCGAGAAGACCGCGGAATTGAACAGCCTGATGGAAAGCTTGCCCGACACGGGTTCAGTGAGCTTCACGCGCCAGCAGGAACCGCTGGGCCTCGGCCACGCCGTGTGGTGCGCACGCCATCTGGTGGGCAACGAGCCTTTCGCCGTGTTGTTGCCCGACGATCTGATGGTCGGCAATCCCGGCGCAATGCAGCAGATGGTGGCCGCGCATGAACGCGCCGGCGGCGGCATCATTGTGGCGGTGGAAGAAAAGCCCCGCGCCGAAACCAATCGCTATGGCGTCATCGATCCGGGCAACACCAACGGCAACATCACCGAGGTGAAGGGCATCGTTGAAAAGCCCTCGCCGGAGAAAGCCCCCTCCACGCTCTGCGTGATCGGCCGCTACATTCTGCCACCGGAGATTTTTGACGAGCTTGGAAAGAAGCAACGCGGTGCGGGCAACGAAATTCAGCTCACCGACGGCATGGCGCGCATGTTGGGCCGCACGCCATTTCACGCCGTCACGACCAACTGCCAGCGTTACGATTGCGGCACGAAAATCGGCTTCCTGCAGGCGAACTTGGCCGTCGGCCTGCAACGCCCCGACATCGCGCCGGGCTTGCGCGAAGTGCTCGACAAGCTGAAGTAAAATCTAGCTGGCGGTGTTGAGCCGCCGCTCCCAGGCGAAGGCGTGCGTGGCGATCGTATCAAGATCGTCGTAACGCGGCGTCCAGCCGAACAACTTTTGCAACTGCGCCGAGTTCGCCACGATCGAGGGCGGATCGCCCGCACGGCGCGGGCCGTTCTGCACAGGCAGACTTTTGCCCGCCGCACGTTCCACTGCCGAGATCACTTCGCGCACCGTGAAGCCGTGGCCATAACCACAATTCAGCGTGATGGACGCACCGCCCTTGCGCAGATGCTCAAGCGCCAGAACGTGTGCAGCCACCAGATCGCTGACATGGATGTAATCGCGCACACCCGTGCCGTCGCGCGTCGGGAAGTCCGTGCCGAACACTTCGAGATACGGCACGCGGCCCAACGCGGCCTGCGAAGCCCGCTTGATGAGATGGGTTGCGCGCGGCGTCGATTGGCCGGTGCGCCCCTGCGGATCGCCGCCCGCGACGTTGAAATAGCGCAGCGCGACGTGACGGAAATCGTAAGCCTTGGAGGCATCGGCCAGCATCCATTCCGTCATCAGCTTGGAGCGGCCATA
>CAIYRG010000452.1 GCA_903928515.1 uncultured Alphaproteobacteria bacterium
CGCAATTGGATGCGGCCGGCGCACGCGCTTCGGTGAAAGCCGAAAGCATCGCGCAACGCTTGCACAACGAGACCGAAGCCATCGACGCCGCCATGTCGGTGATCGGACAGACCGCGACGCATGCCGCCGAAACCGTGGCAAGCCGCGCGGTGCAATTGAAGGCCCTGATCGAAGCCGCCGCCGGCGAATTGAAAGCCGCGGGCCACACATTGGACGCGCAAAGCGTGCAGTTCCGCGAAGCCTCCGAGAAGGCCGCGCTCGCGCCGCAAGCCGCCGCGGTGGAATTGGATCGCCAAGCACAGCACATCGAAACCGCCGCCGAGACGATGGTGGCGCGCGCCGAATTCGTGCTGGCGCGGCAAGAACGCCAGCGCACCGCGCTCGGCGAAATGCTGGCGCGCATGAAGGAAGAAACCGCCGCCTTCGAACATTTGCTGGACACTCAGCGCTTGGCGGCCGAACGCGCATCCGCTGCGCTCAACACCGAAGCCAAGCACCTGGATGAGATCACCAACCAGGGTGTGCGCCGCATCGACGGCGCGATGGCCAATGCCGGCGCGCGCGCCGCGCAATTCGCCGCCGGCTTCAGCCGCGAAGGCGAGCGCTTGAAGGAAACCTCGGAAGTCGCCATCGCAGCGATGACGCGCATGACCGATTCCTTGCGCGACGCGGGATTGAGCGGCCAGGCGCTGATCATCGATTCCACCGAGCAGGCCAAGAAGAAGCAGATGGATATGGTCGGCGAGGCCATGGGCCAATGCGATCAGCTGCTGCGCGCGGCGGCCAACGTCGCAGAGCAGGCCGAGAAAGCCCGCGCTGTTCTCGCCAAGGCGGCGGATGAAGCCGAACGTCACATTGTCGCCCTGCCCGGCATCGCCGCGCAGGAAGCACAGCGCGTGCGTGAAACGCTGCGCACCGAAACCGATCATCTGCTCGACGTCTCCGCGCGCACGCTTTCCGCATTGCGCCGCCCGCCGGTGCGCCGTGAAATCGACGGCGAAGCCACCTCCATGACTCCGGCCGTTGTGCCCGAAGGCATTCGCGGCTTCGCACGGCGATTGACCGCAGGGCTGCGCAAGGAAGACGAAGCGCGCGGCCATATTCGCGGCGGCTTCGAATTGTCGGCCGTTTTGGCGGCCGCCGAAAACGTGCACGCGCCGCAATTGAAGCCTTCGGCGGCGGCCTCGTTGAGCGCGCTGGAAATGGTGCTGGCCGATCTCGCCATCGACCTCAACGGCATCCTCGACGACAGCGACGATTCGCAACGGTGGAAACGCTATCTCGACGGCGACCGCGGCGTGTTCGCCCGTGCGCTGGCGCAAACCATCACCGCCGATACGGTGGAACGCATCGAAGGCCTCTATCGCGACAACGCGCCGTTCCGCGATGCGGCCAACGCCTATCTCGGGGATTTCGAAGCGCTGCTGGCGCGCGCCCGCGAAAGCGATCGCGATGGCTTCCTTGCCTCGACGCTGCTCTCGGCCGACACCGGTAAGATCTATCTCGCCGTCGCCTATGCTTTGGGGCGGATGGAATAAGGACGCCCCATTCCGTTGCGGTTTTTGTTCGGACTTCTTGCGCTCGTATTGCTTTGCCTTGGGCTGTACGCGTTCTGGATCGAACCCGACAGTCTGCGCCTGCGCGGTTACGACATCGCACTCGCGCCCGCACAGCAACTCTCCGACCATCCTCTGAGCATCGCCGTGATCGCCGATCTGCATGCCGGCGCGCCCTATATCGATGCCGCGAAAATCGCGCGTGTGGTGGCGCTCACCCAATCCGCCAAGCCCGATCTCATTCTCATGGTGGGCGACTATGTGGCGCATGAATTTCCGTTTCGCGGCCCCACGTCGCTGCCCGCACTCACCGCTGGCTTGCGCGGCCTTCACGCGCCACTTGGGGTGTTCGCGGTGCTCGGCAATCACGACAATGCGGAGAGCACCGAAAACGTAACGCACGCGCTGCAAGAGGCCGGCATCATTGTGATGGACGATCGTTCCACCACGCTGAATGTGAACGGAAAGACGCTGTCCCTGGTTGGCTTCAAAGACGCCTATTGGTCGCATCCCGACGTGCCCACAGCGCTGATGAACGTGCCGCAGGATACGCATGCGCTATGTTTCACGCATTCGCCGGATCTGTTTCCCGGACTTCCCAAAACCTGCGCGCTGACGCTGGCGGGACATACGCATGGCGGCCAGGTGTGGTTGCCGTTTTTGGGGCGGCCCATCATCCCATCGCAATACGGACAGCGTTACGCAGCCGGGCGCGTGGATGAAAACGGCAAGACCTTGTTCGTCTCCACCGGCATCGGCACCAGCAATTTTCCGGTGCGCTTCATGGTGCCGCCCGAAATCAGCATTTTGAATGTGCGATAAGACTTAAGCCGTGCGCACCAGACGCGCGGCATAGAAACCATCCATGCCGCCTTTGTCGGGCCAGTGACTGGGCAGCGTGCGCAGATCGCCCGCGGGCGTGATCCATTCCGCATCGAACACCGCATCCGCCACGATGGGCACCCGCGTGAAATCCTCACGGCGTTCCAAAAATGCTTCCACCTGATCGATGCCCTCTTCGGGCTCCAGCGAACACACCGCATAGACCAGCATGCCGCCCGGCGCGATCATCTCCGCCGCCGCATCAAACAATTCGCCCTGCAGAAATGTGAGAGCGCCGATGTCACCGGCGGTCTTGTTCCACGGCAGATCGGGATGGCGGCGAATGGTGCCGGTGGCCGTGCACGGCGCATCGAGCAGCACACAATCCACTAGCGTCTCGGGGCGATAATCGCGCGCATCCGACACCGCAAGTTCGGCCTCCAGTTTCAGCCGCAGCAAATTCTGTTCGACCAGCGCCATGCGGTCGGGCGCCAATTCCACCGCCGTCACGCGCGCGCCGCGCGACGCCAATTGTGCGGTCTTGCCGCCGGGTGCGGCGCACAGATCCACCGCGCGTTTGCCTTTGACGTCGCCGAACAGCAGCACCGCAAGACTGGCGGCAGCGTCCTGCACCCACCATTTGCCCTCGCCAAAACCGGGCAGCGCATCCACCCGTCCGGCTTTCGTCAACCGCAACGTGCAAGGCAAGACGCGCAACGAATCGGGAAAATCACCGGCCGCATCATTTTCATCTTTCAACGTCAGATCGAGCGGCGGGGTTTGCGCATGCGCCGAGGCAATCGCGCGCGTCGTTTCGTCGCCGTACACACCGAGCCATTTGGTCCACAGCCAATCGGGCGTGTTGAGGTTGGCAGCATCTTGTTCGGCGATGACCGCAGCACCTTCGCGCGACACACGGCGCAACACCGCGTTGATCAGCCCCTTGAAATGCACCGCCTTGGAATCGGCGGCCGCCAAGCGGTTGGCGCCATCCACCGCCGCATGCGCGGGCACATTGAGAAACAGCAACTCGCACGCACCGACGAGCAGAATTTCCAGCGTCGGCCCCGCCTTGTGCGGCGGCGGCGCTTTTGGGACGAACCCGTGGATCAGATCGGAGAGCTGGCCCAATCGCCGTAGTGTCTCGCCCACGATAGCGCGCGCAAAACCGGAATCGCGCGACGGCAAATTCATCGAGTTCAGATCGTCTTCGATCACCGAATCGAGGCCGCGCTTGCCGCGCAGCACGTCCGTGAGAATGGCGCGCGCCGCATTGCGCGCCGCTTCGCCAGGTGCCCCGTCTGTCATTTATTCCCAAGGTCCTGTTTTCGTGCCGTTCATCTGCGCATCCATCGCCGTCAACCGCGCGATGCGTTCTTCGGTGGACGGATGCGTGGTGAACAGATTGCCGAAATTGCCGCCCAGCGCCTGCAATGGATTGATGATGAACATATGCGCGGTGGCAGGATGCGCGTCGGCTTGCGGATTGTCGATCTCCTCTGCCCCCGATTCAATGCGGCGAAGTGCGGAGGCCAGCCACATCGGCCGCCCCGACAATTGCGCGCCCGACCGATCTGCTTCGAATTCGCGCGTGCGCGAAATTGCCATCTGCACCAGCATCGCGGCCAATGGTGCCAGCACCACCAGCAGAATCACGCCGACGAAGCCGAGCGGGTTGTTGCGGTTGCCGCGCGAGCCGCCGAAGAAGAACGCGAAATTCGCCAGCATGGAGATCGCGCCCGCAATGGTCGCGGTCAGTGTCATCGTCAGCGTGTCGCGGTTCTTCACATGAGACAGCTCATGCGCCAACACGCCGGCCAATTCTTCATTGTTCAAGCGTTGCAGCAAACCTGTGGTGGCGGCGACCGCCGCGTGTTCGGGGCTGCGTCCCGTGGCGAACGCATTGGGCTGCGGCGTATCCACGATGTAGCAGCGCGGCATGGGCAGGCCTGCATTCTGCGACAGCGTGCGCACCAGATGCACGAAATCGGGCGCGGACGTTTCATCCACCTCGCGCGCGCCATACATCGACAGCACCATCTTGTCGGCGTTCCAATAGGCGAAGGCGTTGGTGCCAAGCGCCATCAGCAACGCGAACACCATGCCGGCCTGCCCGCCGATCAGATAGCCCGCGCCCAAAAACAGCGCGGTGAGCCCCGCCATCAAAATTCCGGTCTTCAACACGTTCATAACAATCGACCTACCGCCTGGAGAATCCGGCTCACCGGCGTTATGTAGTCACCCAGCGCGTTTGAAAAAAGGCATCATCTCCGTGGCGCAAGACCAGGACAAACCACTCTCGCCAGAGGCCGCATTAGCCCAACTTCAGAAAGATGGGCGTCAGAAAGAACAGGCCGAACGCGCGCTCGCGGAAGCCGCCGAGCGCCGCCGCGCGGCAGAGGCCGAAGCGAAAAGCCCGAAGCACAAAGAACTCGGCGGGCAAGCCGGCCCCGATCCCACGCGCTACGGCGATTGGGAAAAGAAGGGCGTGATTTCGGACTTCTGACTTCTTCACCATGGCCGGGCTTGTCCCGGCCACCCAGCTCGCGAGCGTCTGCGAGCGTAATAGAGTCTTTAGGCGCGCGAATGCGCGCCCACCGGGTAGCCGCCTCGCTAGGTTTTCTTAGCCGCGAAGCGCTTAGAAAAGTTGCGCTTCACAAGGGCGGCCCTAGTGAAGACCGGAGTTACGGCTTCTTGGCGGGGGCTTTGTCTTTGTCCGCCGCGCTCGGCAGCGGCGTCACTTCCGCGTTGAGCAATTTGTCTGCAACACCCGAACGCTTCTCAGGGCCGGTGGCATTGGCGGCGAGCACTTTCACGCTCGTCGTCTGGCGTCCGCCCTTTTCAAAACTCAACGTGATGAGAAAGCTTTCGCCTTCCTTCAACGGCGCCTTCAGGCCTTCGAGCATGATGTGCTTACCGCCGGGCGCGAAGCTCACCGTGGCGTTGGCGGGCACCGGCATGTTTCCGGCATCTTTCATCTGCGCCGTGTTGCCGGTCATCTCGGTCATATGGAGCGAGGCTTTGGCGGCTTCGTTGGCTTCGACGCCGGTGATCTGATCGGCGGCGTTGCCGGAATTGACAACGTTCAAATAGATCGCCGCCGTGGTGGCGCCGTTCGGCGTGGCGCGCGTCCAGCCGTCGGTGACGTTGATCTGGTCGGCAGGTGTCGGCGCGGCCGTGGCCGGAGCGTTGGGGGAGCCGGGCTTCGCGGGCGAAGCCGGGGTGCCCGGCGCCTTGGCTGGCACGGTGGCGGGTTTCGCAGGGCTGGTCGCGGCCGGTGCTGTTGTGGTCGGGGCAGTGGGGGCGGTTGCGGCGAACGCCACGACCGAGCCCAGGATGCACAAGGCGGCTATGCCGGCGGCGAGCAGGCCAAAGGCCATGCCACGCTGCGCCCAACGGCGGTTGTCCAACCACTCCTGCCAAACTTGGTACATATGTCCTCCCGCGAGGGCGTCGTTCAATGGCTTCTTATGCGCCCCCCGGCTATAACGAACTGCATAGCATTCCGCTGCGGAACCCCTCCTGCGGCGCGGCGACGCGGGAAATTGCGCAAGCGGCCCAATCTGCGTTTTTTCCTATCAATTCTGCCCCTGCGACAATGCGCTTTCGTTCAGAATTCCCGCCTGCGGGCATTTCCGGATTTCGCCGAGACACCCTATATAAAGACGGTCCAAGAACCCGAGCCCAAAGCGGAATGGCCTCATGATCGGTGGAATCCTCGTCGCGGTCGCTTGCACTGTCACCGCCATCATCCTGTTCGCCGGGCTGGCCGTCATGGCCATTGGCGGGGAAGCTGCACGGGAATGGTCCAACCGCCTGATGCGCTACCGCATTTTGGCCCAGGTCATGGCCATTTTGGTCATTCTTGCGGTGCTGGCTTCCCGCGGCCACTAAGTCCCTCCATAGAAGGACTTGTCTTGCCGCCGGGCTTGGGCTTGATAGCCGCCCGGAGCCGAAATTCCTGTCTTAATACCCCTGTTTTAACGACGTTAGCCTGAGGACGAGAACCGATGAGTAAGTCGCGCACGCTGTATGACAAAATCTGGGAAGCCCACCTCATCAATGAGACGCCGGGCGAAGACAGCGTGATTTATATCGATCGCCACCTCGTGCACGAGGTGACGAGCGCGCAGGCATTCGAAGGTTTGCGCACGAACGGCCGCAAAGCCCGCCGCCCGGACCTGACGTTGGCCGTGGCCGACCACAACGTGCCGACCAACAACCGCAAGGCCGGCATCACCGACCCGGAAGCGAAGTTGCAGGTCGAGACCTTGGAAAAGAACGCCAAGGATTTCGGCATCCTCTATTTCGGCATGGACGACATCCGCCAGGGCATCTGCCACGTGATCGGGCCTGAGCAGGGCTGGACCTTGCCCGGCACCACGATGGTGTGCGGCGACAGCCACACCGCGACCCATGGCGCTTTCGGCGCGTTGGCCTTCGGCATCGGCACGTCGGAAGTGGAACACGTGCTCGCGACGCAAACGTTGCAGCAGGCACGCTCCAAGAACATGCACGTCATCGTGAACGGCAAGCTGCCCATCGGCGTGACCGCGAAAGACATCGCGCTGGCCGTCATCGCCAAGATCGGCACTGCCGGCGGCACAGGCTATGTCATCGAATATGCCGGCGAAGCCATCCGCGATCTGTCGATCGAAGGCCGCATGACGTTGTGCAACCTCACCATCGAAGGTGGCGCGCGCGCCGGCCTGGTGGCGCCCGACGAGAAGACGTTCGAATATTTGAAAGGCCGCCCGATGGCGCCGAAGGCCGGCAATTGGGAATTGGCCGAGAAATATTGGCGCACGCTGTTCTCCGATAAGGACGCGAAGTTCGACGCCGAAGTGGTGCTGAACGCCGCCGACATCCCGCCGATGGTCACCTGGGGCACGAGCCCGGAGCAGGCGCTGCCCGTCACGGCCAGCATCCCCGATCCGGCGGCGATTGCCGACGAACACAAGCGCGAAGGCGTCACGCGCGCGCTGAAATACATGGACTTCAAGCCCGGCCTGAAATTGCAGGACGTGGTGATCCAGCGCGCCTTCATCGGCTCGTGCACCAACTCGCGGATCGAAGATTTGCGTGAAGCGGCAAAGATCGTGAGCCACGAACTCGCCAAGGGCAACAAAGTATCGCCGCATGTGAGCGCGATGGTGGTGCCGGGTTCGGGCTTGGTGAAAGAACAAGCCGAGAGCGAAGGCCTCGACAAGATCTTTGTCGAAGCGGGCTTTGAATGGCGCGAGCCGGGCTGCTCGATGTGCTTGGCGATGAATGCGGACCGGCTTGAACCGGGCCAGCATTGCGCCTCGACCTCGAACCGCAATTTCGAAGGCCGTCAGGGCCGTGGCGGACGCACGCATTTGATGAGCCCCGCGATGGCCGCCGCGGCTGCTATCGCCGGCCACATCGTGGACGTGCGCGAGTATCAATAGCTCTCTTCGTCATGGCCGGGCTTGACCCGGCCACCCATCGAAAAGAAAAGGCCCGCTGCGAAGCGGGCCTTTTTCGTGGAATGTGTCAACCCGCTTTCGCGCCGGGAAACAATCCGCCGTCGTTGCGCCGCTCATATCCTGACGACAGAAAGAATGCCTTCATCAGCACCATCAAGACCGGTGCATTCTCCGCAAGCCTCGCAACCGTCGCTTGGTCTTGCACCGAGGCAATGTCGAACGCCGCGCTCGCTTGGTCTTGCGCCAGCTTCGCCAACGGCAAGTTCTGGAGCTTTTCGCAACCCATAGACCATTCGGGGAATGCGCGCGTTTCGATGGACCCCCGCGATGTGACCAAGATTCCCGCATGACGCGGATCGCGTTCGATGCGTTGCGTGCAGGCTTCAACATTCTCCTGCTCGCCTTCTAGGACTTGGAAGTAACAGGCATTGGCGATCAGCAGCATGCCGGTCAGTCCATCACGCACATTGTTGATATGCGACACGCGCAGGATGTCGGCGATGGTTTCCGGTGTTTGCGACCCGGCCGCGGAACTTGCATAGGCGAGTTGGTACAGCATCGAAGCCTCTCTTCTGCATCAGCCTAGGCGCCGAATGATTAAAAGACTTTGGACACGATCAATGGAACTTTCCGCTGGCTCCACCGCAATCTAATGTTCCCAGGATGACAACCGCATCCGACAAGGACAGCGCTTCGACCTGCCCGCGCTGCCAGCGTCAATTCACCTGTGGCGTGAACACCGGCCATTGCTGGTGCATGGACATGCCGCCCATCCCGCGCCAGACCGATGCTGAGTCCTGCCTATGCCCCACATGTCTGAAGGCCATTGCCGCAGCAGAGACAAAGACGCCCTAGAAAAAACTCACCGGGTCGATGTCGACGGCGAGGCGCACCGAAGACGCAATCTTCACCGTCTCCAGCCACGCCCTTAAATACGCCTGCACGTTGACGCTCTTCTCCGCCTGCACCAGCAGCCTTTCGCGCGTGCGCCCGCGCAGCATTTGATAGAAGGCCGGCGCCGGCCCCCACACCATCACGCCTTTGGCGCGCGGCGCGGCCTTCGCCAATGCGCGTCCGGCTTCCTGCACTGTCGCCGCATCCGCGCCCGAGAGAATGATCGCGGCCAAGCGCCCGAAGGGCGGCTGACTCATGCGGTCACGCAACCTTGCTTCTTCTTCCAGAAACGCATCGCGTGAATGCGCGGCGAGCGCCTGCATCACAGGGTCTTCCGGGTTGCGCGTTTGGATCAGCACTTGGCCGGGGCGTTCGCCGCGCCCTGAACGGCCCGACACCTGATGCAGCAATTGAAAGCTGCGCTCGGCCGCGCGCGGATCGCCCGCACCGCCGCCGAGATCGGCATCGATGATGCCCGCCAGCGTGAGCAGCGGAAAGTGATGGCCTTTGGCGACGATCTGCGTGCCGATCAGCACATCAATCTCGCCCCGAGCCATGGCATTGATCGCGGCCTGCGCTTCGGCCGGGCCCGCCAGCGTGTCGGAAGATGCCACCGCCACACGCGCTTCCGGGTAACTTGCTCGGAATTCTTCTTCCACGCGCTCCACGCCGGGGCCGCAAGCGATGAAGCTTTCTTCCTCATGGCATTGCGGGCAGGTTTTCGGCATCGGCACTTCATAAGCGCAGTGATGGCAGACCAGCCGCTTGCGGTAGCGGTGCTCCACCAGCCAGGCCGAGCAATTCTTGCACGTCTCTTTGTGGCCGCAGGCGGCGCACAATGTGAGCGGCGCATAACCGCGACGGTTCAAGAACAGCAGCACCTGCTCGCCGGCTAACAGTGTGGACGTGATCGCCGCACGCAAAGACGGCGAGATAAATTTCCCCGGCTCGCTTTCCTCGGCGCGCATATCGACAAGACGCACTTCGGGCAACTCGGCCGCGCCATGGCGCGCGCTGAGTTTGAGCCATTGATAACGCCCGCTCTTGGCGTTCACATAGGTTTCCAGCGACGGCGTGGCGCTGGACAAAACAATGGGGCAATTCTCCAGCCGCGCGCGCACCACCGCCATATCGCGCGCGTGATAGATGACGCCTTCTTCCTGCTTGTAGGCCTGCTCGTGTTCTTCATCGACCACGATCAGCCCGAGTTTGCTGAACGGCAAAAACAACGCCGAGCGCGCGCCCGCCACCACACGTGCCTCACCCGAGAGCACGGCGCGATAGACGCGCTTGCGCTCCTTCATCGTCATGTCGGAATGCCATTCGGCAGGTCGCGTGCCGAAACGCTCGGCGAAGCGATTCAAAAACTGCACGGTGAGTGCGATTTCGGGCAACAAGATCAGCGCTTGTTTGTTCTGCACCAAGGCTTCGGCAATCGCTTCGAAATAGGTTTCGGTTTTGCCCGAGCCTGTTACGCCGTCCAGCAGGTGCGTGGAAAACTCGCGGAGCCGAACCGCGGCGCGCAATTGCGTCGAGGCTTGCGCTTGCGCGGGCGACAATTTGACATGTGTCGCATTTTCATCCGGTGCTTGCAGCCGCGGAAATTCCGGCAACGTGATCCAGCGCAAGGCGCCCGTTTCGGCCAAGCCCTTCACCACGCCAACACCGGCATCGGCCAGTTCTGAAATTTCGTTCACGCCGCGCGCCAGGCCATCGGCCATGAGATCGAGAACACGGCTGCGCGCGGGCGTGAGCTTCGGCGGAGCCACACCGCTTTTGATCAGCGCCTTGCGCGGCATTTCGGGATCGAACGCGGCGGCAGCGCGCATCGCCTGCGCCAGCACTTGGCCCGGAGGGCTCAACGTATAATTGGCAACCCAATCGATGAAATCGCACAGCCGCTCGGGCAAACAGCGCAACGGCATGACCGGCGCACACATCCGGATCTTTTCCGGCGCAATGGCGTTCTCAGACTTGCCCCAAACAACGCCCAGAACTTCGCGCTTGCCCAGGGGCGCACGCACGATCAACCCGCGCTGCGGACGCACGCCCTCGGGCAGCGCGTAATCATACGCGCCGCGTAAAGGCAGCGGTAGCAATACCGCACAGCTTTGTTCGCTTGGGGCTGGCATGTCGGCCATAATGGGCTTCAAAGCGGCCATCGTCATGGCTAGAGTTTCGCCTCCTGCGGGCGTGCCACACAAGAGCGCGGATTGTGGGAGCGGTACTGGAAAAACGCCCTAACACGATACACATCAGGTCGCATGAAAAATCGCGCCGAAAAGATCACCCCCGCCACGGAAGCCGCCCAGGCCGTGAAAGCCTATTTGCGCATGCACCGCGCGCAGATCCTCAACGACGGCGAATTCCTCGCCACACTTCTGCCCGAGCGTTTCGTGGGTGTGGGAAATATTGGCGATTTCCAGCGCCATGTGATCGACAAATTGCAGGCCGAGAACGCCGCCCTGAAAGCCGAACGCGATGGCCTGCGCCGCGATTCCGATCGCGCCACGCTGACGCGCGAGGGTGTTCGCAAGCTGGTGCTCGATCTCATCGAGGCGCGCAATTTCGAGAAGACCATCGCGGTGGCCACCGAATCGGCGGGGTTTCTGGAAGTGGACCGTGTGGCGTTGGGCGTGGAATCCGCCGACGACACGCAGATCGATTGTCCCGGCATGTGCCTGCTGCCGCCCGGCCTCACCGACCAGTTGATCGAACGCGACGCGGCCGGCGCGCTCATCAAGGGCCGCGTGCACCCGGCTTTGTTCTGGCATGAAGACGATTCGATTCAGAGCGTCGCCATGTTCCGGCTGAATATCGGCCCAAGTGCGCCTGAGGCGCTGTTCGCCGTGGGCTCGGCCGATTCGTCGCGCTTCGACGACGAAAGCGAAACCCGTGAGATCGCCTATTTCGTGCGGGCGCTTGAGCGTACCATCCGTGCATGGCTCGATCTTCCAACGAACTGATCCGCGATTGGCTTTCGAGCCTGGCGCATGAGCGCCGCGCCAGCGAACACACGCTGCGCGCCTATAGCGACGATGTGTATCGCTTCGTGGGCTTCCTCAACTTTCACCGGGGCGCGACCGTCACGCCCGTGATGCTGCAGAAGCTGGGCACCGGCGACATCCGCGCCTTCATCACCGACCGCCGCAAGGAGGGCCTGGGTCCGCGCGGCGTGCAGCGCGCACTGGCCGCCATCCGTTCATTCTTCAAATATCTGGAACGCGAAGGATTCAGCGGCGAGACGCAGGCCGCGTTGCGCGCCATACGCGGACCGAAATTGCCGCGCACGCTGCCGCGCCCGTTGTCGATGGACGATGCCGCGCGCACGATTGCAGATGCCGGCACAAAGAAGCGCGAGAACGATCCGCCGTGGCTGGCGGCGCGCGATGCCGCGCTTGTCACGCTGCTCTACGGCACGGGCTTACGTATATCCGAAGCGTTGAGCCTGAAGCGCGGCGATGTGCCATTGGGCGAAAGCCTCACCATTGTCGGCAAGGGCCGCAAGGAACGCGCCATCCCCGTGCTGGAAGCCGTGCGCGAGGCCGTTACCGCCTATGCGGAAGCCTCGCCGTTCGGCACCGCGAAAAGCGATTCCTTATTCATGTCGCGCCGGGGCAAACCGATGAGCCCGCGCGAGGCGCAATTGCTGATGCAGAATTTGCGCGGCCGTTTGGGCCTCTCCGAAAAGGCCACGCCGCACGCGCTGCGCCATTCCTTCGCCACCCATCTGCTGCAGAACGGCGGCGATTTGCGCGCGGTGCAAGAACTGCTCGGCCACGCCTCGCTGTCCACCACGCAGAAATACACCGAAGTGGAAAGCTCGCGCCTGCTCGCCGTCTACGACGCGGCGCATCCGCGCGCCAAGGTGAGCTGACGTAATCACCACCATGGCCGGGTTAAACCCGGCCATGGTGACAGTGGTGTTAGTGAGATTCTCCCGGCCTACCGAAATGCGCCCGCCGCGCATCGCGCGGCATTTACAAAAAAATATGCGGGCGCACGGAAGCGTTCAGTGCGACTCGCCCGGCTTACCGAAATGCGCCCGCCGCGCATCGCGCGGCATTTACAAAAAAATATGCGGGCGCACGAAAGCGTTCAGTGCGACTCGCCCGGCCTACCGAAATGCGCCCGCCAGCGCGGATCGATGTTCTTGACCGGGAAATAGATCAGCACGTCGGTGGTGCCGAACTGCCGGTCGATCACCGCGCCGTCGCCGATATAGGTGCCCGCGCGCACATAACCCTTGATCAGCGGCGGCAGCGATTTGCGCGCTTCCGCGATGTTGATCTCTTCCTTCGGCATGCGGTCCATTTCGATATACAGCTCGGGCCGCGCACGCACGCGCTTGTCTTCGGGCGCGCGGTGGAAATGGTGCAGATACGATAGGCTCAATTTCATCGCGTCGGGATCGGTGCCCTGCAGCGAGCCGCAGCCGACCATCACGTCGATGTTGTAACGGTCGACATAGAGCACGATGCCGCGCCACAGAAGCTGCATCGTCACCGGCTTGGTGCGGTATTCTTTCAGCACGCAGGAGCGGCCGAGTTCGAGAATGCGCGGCGCCGCCGGGCTGTTGCTCAGAATGGACGACAGATCGAATTCGCCCGACGTGTAGAAGCCGCCATGGCGCGCGGCCACATCGCCGCGCAGCAGACGATACGTGCCGACCACGGCCGGATCGCCGTTCTCGTCGCGCACATCCTTATCGACCACCAGCATGTGATCGCAGAACGCATCGTATTGGTCGAAGTCGCGGCGCTCGGCGCGCATCTGCGTCGAGGCGATGGCGTCCATCTCTTCGTAAAACACGCGGTAGCGCAAACGCTGCGCCGCTTCGATCTCGCGCAAGGTTTGCGCGATGCGCACTTCCATCGAGCCCGCGGTGGTGAGAATCGGCCAACCCGGTTGGTGGCGCTGCGCTTCGACGGGCGCGAAGCCGATGGTGGCACGGCCAGCCTGATTGCGGCGGGTGCTGAAGCCGAAGCGCCAGCGTCGCGCTGCACGGCGGAGTCCGAGTCTTATGAGGCGGGTCGTAGGCATCGCATGGTCCGTTCTTATCTAATTTCGGTCTGCGTTTTTTTCCGCATGCGCCGCGCTATCAGCGCATACGGAACATTTCCCCCGGCGCGTGCCTCATAACAGACCTGGGAGAGCGATGCTGCAACAATCGCGCGACAGCATGCGTTCCTGACGCGCGCGTCACGCCACGCGGTGAATCCGATTCACACCGGTGTCAGCGATTCCGCGCGATTCACAAAAGTGACATCGATGTCAGGCAATGCTTAACGCCGACGCGTCAGACTGCCGCGCGTGGCGTAGGCTTGGAACCGTGTTCCAGGCGCGTCAGCGCCAAAACGAGAATCAGCGCCGGCAAACCAATGGCCGCACATCCGATAAAGAAGATCGCATAGGCATCCATCTGCGCATGCGTTTGCGCGAGGCCATCGACGACCGTTCCCGAAAAACCTTTGATAAATTTTCCCAAAATTGCGTAGACGGAAGAGAGCAACGCATATTGCGTCGCCGTGTAACCGATGCTGGTGAGACTCGACATATACGTCACGAGTGCAACGCCCGCGAAGCTCGTTGCGAAATTGTCCGCCGCCATCACGCTGGCGAAGGTGACGAGATCGCCGCCCGAATACGGAAGCAGCGCGTAACATGCAATCGCCAACGATTGCAGAATCGCACCCGCGATCAGCGTTTTCATATAGCCGAAACGCGCCGCCGAAATACCGCCCGCCGCGATGCCCAGAAGCGATGTCCACAAACCCACGGATGCGCGCACGCCACCGACAACATCTTTCGACAATCCGATGTCGTGATAGAGCGGGTTGGCCATCGGCCCCATCACGAAATCCGGCAAGCGGTACAGGCTGATCATCGCCAGCATCAGAAGCGCCAACACGCCATGCGTGCGGAAGAACGCGAACAGCGGCCCCAAAATCGCATCGAACAATCGCCGCCACAGCTTCATCGTCAGTGGCGCAACAGCCTGCGCCGCGCGCAGCGGCTCGCCTGCTTTCAACGTGGCAAGCATGCCCACCGTCATGAGGATTGCCATGCCCACATACGAAATGGGCCAGCCCAGATGATTGGCCGAAATCAGGATCAGTGCATCGGTCATCAGCGATGCGCCGCGATAGCCGAGTTGATAGGCCGACGACAGCAAACTCAACTCATCATTGTCCGAGGCCGCTTCAATGCGCCAAGCGTCGATCACGATGTCCTGGGTGGCGGAAGAAAACGCGACGAGCAGTGCAAAACCCGCCAACGCAGCATGGCTGATCTGCGGCCCCGTCATGGCCATCGCGAAGAGCCCCAAACCGATCAGGCATTGCGCCAACAGCATCCAGCCACGGCGACGGCCGAGCGCGCCGAAGATCGGCGCATCCGCTTTGTCGATGAAGGGCGCCCAGAGAAACTTCCAGGAATAGGTGAGCTGTACCCAGGAGAGCAGACCGATGGCGGTCAGCGTCGTGCCTTCATCGCGCAGCCAATAGCCGAGCGTGTTGCCGGTAAGCAGAAAAGGAAGGCCTGAGGAAAAGCCCAACGCCAGCATGATGGCAGCCTTGGGCTTCATATAAGCGCGCCAGCCGCGGCGCGGTGTTGTCGCGGAAGAATCACGAGATTGAGCAATCGCCATCGCGGCGATTATTCGGCTGCGACGCGGGCCGCCGTCAAGTTGGCCAAGGCA
>CAIYRG010000453.1 GCA_903928515.1 uncultured Alphaproteobacteria bacterium
TGCAATATTTCCAGAAATTTTACGACACCTTCGAGATCGGCAATGGCGGCGCAATCCTGCTTGCGTCAAGCGATGGCACACTGCTGGTACGCAGGCCTTTCGACGAGAAGAACATCGGTCGCGATCTCACTCAAGGTCCCATTTTCAAAGACATGCTGCTGAAATCGCCGCTCGGATATTTCAAATTCAAATCGCCCACTGACGGCGTCGTCCGCCTCACCAGCTACCAGAAGGTCGATGCCTATCCTCTCGTCGCCTCTGCCTCGCTCAAAGACGATGAAGCGATGGCCGACTGGCGCAACGAGACTATTGACGATCTCATCGTCGTCACCTTGCTGTCGTGTGTAATTGGTTTTTTGGGCAGCAGGCTTATTACCCATGCCCGCAAGGGACAACTGGCGCAAAAGGATGCGATCGAGGCCAAGGAAATGGCTGAGCGTATGAGTAACAGCAAAAGCGAATTTCTGGCCAATATGAGCCATGAAATCCGGACGCCGATCAATGGCATCCTCGGCATGAACGAACTGATGCTGGGTACACCACTCGATTCCGAGCAGCGTCGCTACGCCGATATCCTCAAGCAATCGACTAATTCGCTGCTGGTCATCATCAACGATATTCTCGACATCTCGAAACTTGAAGCTGGCAAGGTTGTTCTCGAAAAAATTCCACTCAGTCTTCCGGAAGTAGCCAACGGAGTGGTGACGCTGCTGCATACTGCCGCCGACCAAAAAGGCATCGGGTTGTCTATGCAGATCGATCCCTCACTCAATCAGCCGCTACTTGGGGATCCAACCCGCCTGCGCCAAATACTCCTCAACCTGATCGGCAATGCCATCAAGTTCACCGAACGTGGCGGCGTGATCCTTCAAATCTTCCCGGCCCCAGGTCAGAGCGGATCACCCGATGTCAGCACCGTACACTTTGAAATCAGCGATACCGGCATCGGCATGAATGCCGAGACAGCCGGTCGCCTGTTTCACAAGTTCGAACAGGCCGACAGTTCAGTCGTTCGCCGCTTCGGCGGCTCCGGCCTGGGGCTGGCAATCTCTCGACACCTCGTCGAACTGATGGGTGGGGAAATCGGCGTAAAAAGCGAGCTTGGTCTCGGCTCCAAGTTCTGGTTCACCATTACTCTGACTCATGCCACGTCTCACGAGGCCAGCACAACAGCACTTCAAGCTAGCAGTTCAAATGCCCCATCGAGACTGCGGCCAGGCATTCGCCTGCTGGTCGCAGATGACAATCCAATCAACCAGGAATACGTGCAGGTGCTGCTGCAGAAGGTCGGCTGCCATGTCGACAGCGTCGGCGACGGGCAACAGGCCTTCGAAGCGGCACGGGATAACGATTACGACATCATCCTCATGGACATGCAGATGCCCATAGTCGATGGCGTTGCCGCTACCCAGATGATCCGCGCACTTGGCGGTGCCAAGGCACACGTTCCAATCATCGCACTTACCGCAGACGCCATGACCGGCGCAGAACAACAATATCTGTCCGCAGGCATGACCGCCTACCTTTCCAAGCCGATCAGCAGTAAAAACCTGATCGACAAGGTCGCTGTCTACACCAGAAAAATCGCCGCAAATAATAATGCGGAGACAAAGACCGTATCCCTGCCCCAGCCTCTGCTTCAGCCAGCCACACTCGATCCGTCTTATCTCAGCGATTTGATGGTCCTGATGGATAAGGACCGGCTCCGCACTTTCATCGGCAGCTATCTCCGACAATCGTCTGATTGGCTAGTATCGATGCCCGGGCTTCTGAAAGCGGAAAACTACCAGGCACTAGGCTTTATCGCCCATGCCCTAGCCGGAAGTTCGGGCTGCCTCGGGGCGATGGAAGTCAGTGCAGACGCGCATAA
>CAIYRG010000454.1 GCA_903928515.1 uncultured Alphaproteobacteria bacterium
GAGCCCGTGATGGCAGCACCAATAAAGGCTCCCCACGTGAACGGCAGCAATTCGTCGGTCACCGCTTTGATGCTGCGCGAGGTCCAGGCCAAACCGACCAGACGCAGATCGACGATCCAGATCGTGCCGACCACGGTCGCAACGAACAGCACGTGGATGGACTCGATCCACGGAAACCAAGTGCCGACCTCGCGGATCGCCGTCGCGAAGGGGAGGTTTTCAATCCATTCAAAGATCGGTGAGAAGTCCATTCCCAATACCTCCAATTCGAGAGCGCGCGCGGAAGCCGAAAGCCTCCCGCCTGCCGCGAATGCGTTTCTTCGTTACGTGTTGAGAACGACCGTGTAAGCGATCCAGCGTCCGGCGAAGATGATCCCGACGACGAAGACCAGCGACAGCACGGCGTACAGTTTCGCCGTCAGCCTGCGACCGTCATTCGCTTCCCAATGCGCGGCATCCGCCTTCAATGGCGCCGCAAGCAAATACGTGACGATGGACATCGCCACGATCAGCATCATCTTCAGTTGGAATGTCGGGTTGTTCAGATCTCGGCCCGGCTCGGCGACCATCAGCAACGTGCCGGTGACCAGCAGCAGAACGAGCGCGTACCAAATCCAGGGAACAAAACGATTCACCAGCGAGGCCACCGGCATCGAACGGCCGACAAAGCCAAGAACGCGCATGTCCATCATCAGATAAGAACCGAGCACGATGCACACGCTTGCAATGTGAATCGACTGGATGACCGGGATCATCCACTGGGTGCTCTGTATGGTGATGCTGATTTGCGTATGGCTGAGATAATCGGAAATCGCCTGCAGCCAAGGCGGGAAATAATACCACATCGTAACTTACACACCCTCGCGCAAACGCCGTGAGGCACCGCAGTGCTCGACACGCAGCCATGCTGCTTGATCTCGAAGGCCGCGACAGTTCGATCAGACGCTCGAACATTTTCGCGGTTCACCGGATGTTTTATTCCGATGCCTTCCGGCGTTAATTCCAACACACGTCTCGGAGAGTCAATACGCGGAAGCAGCGACACTCCCTCGCATGTTCTGAATATTCTCGCTGACGCGCTGCGGTGCAACATTGCCTATCCAAGCAGCAATATCGGCCCACACTTGCGGACCCGACAAATCGCGCAGCAGCAGATGGTAGCCATACGCATACGACTTAACTTTCACGTTAGAATCGGCGGCGACCAAAACGTGTTCGACATACTTTGTTGCAGCGCTTGGAATGATTTGATCCTTATCGCCGTAGCACAACAGCACAGGCGTTTGCGTGATGCGCGACGCGTTGGTGTAAGCGTCGTCCATCAATTGCACCAAACCGTAGATCGCATCGGTGCGCGTCGATTTGATCATCAACGGGTCGCGCGACATGTCGCGCAAGACGGCCATGTTGTCGGTGGGCCAGATGTGAAGGCCTGAGCCCGTGAGTTCCCAGAACGGCGCGATATGTGCCGAGATCCACAACGCCGTGCGATAGGAGAACGGCAAACTGTCTGCGCCCCACACTGCCGGCGCGATGAGGATCAGACCATCGGCACGCGGCGGATCGTTCGCGGCGAACGCCGTCATCGCCACCGCGCCGCCCATACTTTCGCCCATCACGAACACCGGCAATCCCGGATGTTTCCTGCGCACGACATCGACGAAGTCGGTAACGTCCTGGCGTAGGGCCTCCTCGCCTGCCCACACACCACGATCCGGCGAACGGCCGAAGCCGCGCTGATCGTAGGCGTAGAAAGATATGTCGTGATCGGCGAACCACGGTGCGGGCAACGAAAAGGCATGCGCGTAATCGGCCATGCCGTGCAGCGCCACGATCACGGCTTTGGGATTTTTCGCTTCCCATTCGTTCAGGCCGAGTGCCAGCCCATCGCGGGTGATGAAACGCGGCTCGCCGTCGCGCATCTCAATACGCGGCGCGCCCTGCTCCAGCCCCGTTGCCGCCCAGCGCGGCGCACAGGCGCTGTTGCCGAAGGCAAGAAAGCCGAACAGCGCTGCGATCACGAGCCGTTGGAAATAAGCCCCCGCACGCGCGTGCGCAGATAAGGAAGCAATTCGCTTTCGAACCACGGGTTTTTCTTGAGCCATCCGTTGTTGCGCCACGAAGGATGCGGCAGGGGAATGTATCGCGGCAGATATTCGCGCCATGCCTTCACCGTCTCGGTCAAGCTCGGCTTGGCGGTTTTGCCCAAATGATACCGCATCGCGTACATGCCGATGGGCAAGATGAGTGGGAATCGCGGTGCGGTTGCAAATAGCCTGTCGTGCCAGGCAGCTGCACATTCCTTGCGCGGCGGCTTGTCGGCCCCGGCCGCGTCATATCCCGGAAAGCAGAATCCCATCGGCACGATGGCGATGCGCGCTTCATCGTAGAATTCGTCGCGGGATGTTCCCAGCCATTCGCGCAGGCGATCACCCGAACGGTCGTTGAACGACAATCCCGTCAGATGCACGCGCATGCCCGGCGCCTGGCTCGCGATGCAGAGCCTGGCGGTGGCGGAAAGCCGCACCACGGGCCGCACGCCATTGGTGAGATGCGCGGCGCACAGTGTGCAGGCGCGGATATCCTTGAGGAGCCGATCAAGGTCTTTGGCCTCGACCTTCGCAATGGAATTCATACCCAATCAAAGCACGCGACAACCGCGCAGCGAAAGTGGAACCTAACGGAATCGGAACTATGTCAGCGGCAGTGCGC
>CAIYRG010000455.1 GCA_903928515.1 uncultured Alphaproteobacteria bacterium
CCGAATTCATCCAGCCGCTTCATCGCCCAAGGGCTCATGATGCCGCTCATGCGATGGCGCTCGATGCCGTATTTGTCGGACAACAGCGCGATCAATTCTTCCGAGCGAAACAGGCCGAGCGGGGATTCGAACACGGGCGAAACGTGATCGCCGGCCTTCAGAACATAGATGGGGTTCAGCTCCATCAAATCCTTCAAGCGTTCGGCGAGCGAGGATTTTCCGCCGCCAACGGGGCCCAGCAGATAAAGGATCTGGCGCTTCTCTTCGAGACCTTGGGCGGCGTGCTTGAAATAGCCGACGATGCGCTCGATCGTGTCTTCCATGCCGAAGAAGCCGTCGAACACTTTGTAGCGTTTGATGGTGCGGTTGAAGAACAACCGGCTGAGGCGGGCGTCCTGCGCGGTGTCGACCAGTTCGGCTTCGCCGATGGCGGAGATCATGCGCTCGGCGGGCGTTGCGTAGAGCATTGGATTGTCGCGGGCGGCCAGAAGCCAATCGCGCAGGCTCATCGTCTCCAGTTGCTCGCGCGAATATGCGCGGTTGAAGAGATCGAACACGTCCAGATTACTCATGCTCTCCGCTCCTTAAAGCCGCCGATGCAATTCCCTTATTCGCTACGCGAAGTTTGGCGAATACATGGCGGGCTTGTCCCGATGGGTACATCACGAATGCCGGTAACGATTCTTGTCTTGAAGATTCTTGTCTCGTCCCCCTGAACCAATTCTGAATGCAACAACCCGTAAGTCACTTCTGAACAAGTAGCCTGGGCAAAACCCAGGCAAATACTTCTCCTCCGCAGCCGGCATTGCTGCCGCCCAACGTCCTCCCCTGATCTTGCGCGGATGTCCTTCGCCTTATCGGCGTGACCGCGCCCAATGCCTGATTTGCTATAACTCTACCCCCAACACGCAAAAACGAGAAGTGCAACAAGCACTTCCGTCTGTGCGTATGGTCGCAGAGATATGATTAAGCGGCGTCAAAGCTCTGCGGTGCCTCGCCGCGCCGTGCGCGGGTCGTCATCTCGGTGTAGGCCGCTTCGATATGTCGGCGCGTGCGGTCGGTGTCGAACAGCGCGCAATTTTGGCGATTGTCCGCCAATTTCCGTTTTAATCCGGCCAATGCGTCCGGCGATTTTGCCAGCGCGATCGCCTTGGCCTCATAGGCGTCCAACGAATCCGTAACCAATTCCGGCAAGCCCACGGCCTGCAACAGGCTGGCGGCAACGCGTCCGGCAAAGGTCTCGCCGCGCGCCGTGAGCACGGGCAAGCCGGCCCACAACGCATCGCTGGCCGTCGTGTGCGCGTTGCACGGCAGCGTATCGAGGAACAGATCGGCGCACTTGTGCCGCGCCAAATGATCGGGGAGCGCCGTGCGGCGTGCAAAAACGAGACGCTCGGGCGCGATGCCGCGCTTCTTGGCTTCGCGCGTCAGATTGCGCTTCACGGCCGCATGGCCTTCCAGCAGCCACAACACGCTGCCGTTCACTTCATTCAGCAGCCGCATCCAGACATCGAACAGGCCCGGCGTGAGTTTGTAATTGTTGTTGAAGCAGCAAAACACAAAGCCGCTTTCGGGCAAGCCCAACGCGGCGCGACTTGGTGTCGCCTCGCCAATCGGCCGCTTGGAATCGTTCACCTGATAGGAATCGGGAAGGCGCACCACCTTCTCGGCGAAATGCCGCTCAAAGCCCTGCGGGATGAGCGTGCCGTCGGCGAGGATGTAATCAATATAGGAGGCGCCCATCGTGCCGGGATTGACGAGATAGTTCACCTGCACCGGCGCGAAACGCCGTGCAAAAATGCCGGTGCGATTGCCCGTGCCGAAGCCCTTCAAATCCACCGCCACGTCGATTTCGAGCCCGTGCAGCATCTCAGCGACTTGTTGGTCGGTTTTGTGCCGCACGTCGAGGAAGCTATCGAAGCCTGCGACAAGACGTGAGCGCATTTCGGACGGCGCGTCCGGTCCGAAGGAAACGCCGGTGATCTCGAATTTCGAGCGGTCATGCTTTTCGAACAATTCGGCGATGAGCGCGGCCGTAGCGTGCTCGTGGAAATCGGCCGAAAGATACGCGACGCGGATTTTGTCGTGCTCGTAACGCTCGCCCTTCCACACCGTGTCGATGGCGGCGGGATACAGCGTATCGATATAGGCTTGCGCGCATTCGAGCTGATCGGCAGCGGAGGGTGAGGCGACAAAGAAATAGAAAGGTTGGCAGACTTGCCGGCGCGCGTGAACGCCTTCGGTGAGCGAGGCCAGCGCCAAATCCAGCCCGTCCCAATCGCAAATGCTCATGCGGCAGTGAAGTAAGCTGCCCTCGGCATAGGGCGCGCCGGGTGTGATTTTCAGCAGCGTTTCGAGATCGGCGGCAGCAGCTTCATATTCGCCCGCCAGCATCAGCAGACCGGCACGTCCCTGCAATGCGTGCGGAAACCCCGGCTGTGCTTTCAGTGCATTGCCGTAGCTTTCCAAAGCTTCGGGCCAACGGCCCACATCCTGCAACAACACGGCGCGGCCGTAATGCGCATGCGGCCAGCCGGGCGCCGCACCGATGGCGCGGTCGTAACTTGCCAGCGCCTCATCGAAACGCCCCATGCTGCGCAGCGTAAGGCCACGCCCATAGAGCGCGAACGGATGCCCCGGACGCGAAGCCAATGCGCGCGCGAAACAACCGAGTGCGTCTTCGTAACGGCCCAATTCCTGCAGTGTCTTGCCGCGATCGATCAGCACATTGACATGGCTGGGTTGGAGCGCAAGCGCGCGGTCGAAGCAATGCAGCGCTTCGTCGAAACGCTGCATGTCATGGAGCACGAGGCCGCGATTGTGCAGCGTCTGCACAAAGCCCGGCTGCACCGCGAGCGCCTTGTCATAGGCCGACAGCGCATCGTCCCATTTCCCCATCGCGTGGAACGCCGCACCGCGATTGGACAGAGCTTCGACGCTGTAAGGATTGAGCTGCAATACGTTATCGTACCCGGCTATCGCATCCGCAAAATTTCGCATTTCTTGCAGCGTGACCGCACGGTTGTAATGCGCTTCCAGATAATCAGGCTTGAGCACGATGGCGGCATCAAAGGCTGTCAGCGCTTCGTCGTGGCGGCTCAATGCCTGCAACGCGACGCCGAGATTGAAGCGTACGGCCGGCGATTGCGGATCGATCTTCTCGGCCTGCCGGAATAGCGGCTCGGCGACATCGAACGCGCCGCGCTGGGCCGCCAGTACGCCCAGCCAATGCGCGGCTTCGCGATAGGCGGGATCGGCGGCGAGCACTTGCCGGTAAAGCTGCTCGGCTTGCGGCAACTGACCTTGGGAATGCGCCGATAGCGCATCGTTATAAAGCTGTTCGAGATTGTCGCTCAATTTGGCCGTTCACTGTTCGCTGTGGCTTGCGCGCTGTCGCCGTCAAGCGGTTTTTTCATTCTAGGCTGCGCACGCTAATTGTTACGGCGGGGTTTTGAAACAGTTTTCCAAAATGCCGCAAGAAAGCCGCTTCCGGATACCACAGCGAAGCGGCTTTGGATCAATGCGTTTTCCTCTTGCACGGCCGCCCGCCTTGCGTTCAAGCTTACGTTCATGACGACATCCGAGATCATGTTTCGTAAGGCCCGGCCAGGAGACGCCGCGGCCATCGCACGAATCTATGTGGAATCCTGGCGCGATACGTATCCCTCGCTTCTGCCCGCGAAATTGCTGCTCGGTATGACGCTGGATGGCCAGACAGCGCGTTGGCGCAGCGCCATCGCCATATCGGCGCGCGAGCAGGTGTTTGTGGTCGAGGACGAAAAGCAGACCATTTTGGGAATGACGAGCCTGGGCCGTGCCCGCGATCACACCATGGGTTTCGACAGCGAAGTCTACACGCTCTATGTCCATCCCCTGCTGACCGGGAGCGGCATTGGCCGCGCCTTGTTATCGGGCGCGTTCGGCGCGCTGGCGGAACGTGGTTTCGGCGGCTGCGTGATTTGGGCGCATGCGCAGAACCCTGCACGCTATTTCTATGAAGCGATGGGTGGCCGGTTGGTCGGCGAGCGTACCACGAGCATGATGGGCGAACCGGTTCCCGAAGCCGCATTCGGTTGGCCCAAGCTCGCGCTTGCCGAGACGATCCGCTCGCGCTGAGATTCTATCAATCGTCGTCGCCGTCGTAGCCGGGAACATCCTTCGGCTTAACGAATTCTTGCAGCCGGAAATTTCCCGGCCCCGCTCCGTCCCATCCGCCCTCGGGCAGATCGAGAACCGCCAAAGCCGCGGTGGGATATTTCGCGGCCAAATTTTCCAGCCGGGCGCGCTCGGCGGTCGTCTTCGGTTTCAGCGCCATCGCGAAGGCCAATTGCTCGATGCCGGGATTGTGGCCGATCAGCAGAACGCACTCCGCTTTCGGCGGCAGGGCTTTCACCATCGTGAGAAGGCTTGGCCACACCGCCAAATACAGATCGCGGTCGAATTGCGCCTTGGGCTTCTTCTTGCCCATGGCGAAACTGATACCTTCCCAGGTCTGACGGGTACGCAGCGCTGTCGAGCACAGCACGAGCGAGGGGACGTAGCCGCGCTCCTGCATGAGTTCGCCCATGCGGCGCGCATCCGTGCGGCCGCGCGCGGCCAGTGGCCGCTCGTGGTCATCGAGCTTTCCGCCGGCAGGCTCGGCCTTGGCATGGCGAAGGAGTAGCAAGCGCAACATCGCCCTAGATTGAGCCCAGGCTTTGGCCCAGGCAAGCCATCAGCGCTGCTTCGCTCTGTCACAATTCCATGAAGCCATGCTTGACCTCGGGGTAAGCGAACCCTATCGGGGGAACAAGAAACGAGGCGTTTATGGCAACGAACAAAGATCCAAAAGGCTGGCGGTGGCAGACCAACGCGGTGCGCGGCGGCCAGAAGCGGAGCCCGAACCAGGAGACCTCCGAGGCGCTCTACCTCACC
>CAIYRG010000456.1 GCA_903928515.1 uncultured Alphaproteobacteria bacterium
AGCTTGGCGATCATCGCGCCATATTCAGCCGGTGGTGGCGGCGGTTGATTGTCGAGCTGATAAGGCACGCCCAGGCCACCGCCGAGATCGGCGCGCGTGATGGTGTGCCCTTCGCGGCGCAATTCCTTGATGAGTTCGGCTACGCGGCCAAAGGCTTTTTCAAACGGCGTAAGCTGCGTGATCTGACTGCCGATATGCACATCGACGCCGACGACTGCGATGCCTTTTAATTCGCGCGCCCGCGCATAGGTGGGTATTGCGCGCTCCCACGGGATACCGAATTTGTTTTCCGCTTTGCCGGTGGAAATCTTCTCATGCGTCCCGGCATCGACATCGGGGTTCACACGCAGCGCGATCGGCGCAACCACGCCCATCGACAGCGCCACTTCGTTCAGTGCTTCCAGTTCAGGCTCGCCTTCGACGTTGAACTGATAGATGCCGGCGTCCAGCGCGGCGCGCATTTCGGTTTTGGTTTTGCCGACGCCGGAGAACACGATGCGCGAAGCGGGAATGCCCGCCGCCAGCGCCTTCTTCAATTCGCCACCCGACACGACATCCGCGCCTGCGCCCAAAAGTGCCAGCGTTTTCAGAACCGCGATGTTGCCGTTGGCCTTGGTGGAATAGGCGATCAGTGTCGATTGCGGGAACGCGGCTTTGAACACCACGTAATGGCGCGTGAGCGTCGCGGTCGAATAGCAATAGAACGGTGTGCCCACCTCATCGGCGATCTCGACGAGAGAGACTTCCTCGGCATGCAGAACGCCGTCGCGATATTCAAAATGATTCATGGGCTTCTATTGCCAAGTTTGACTACTGGCCGAGCGGATGCGGCGGTTTCGACGGATCGGGCGCGCGCTTCGCCGCTTCGTTCTGGTCGGGCGTGACTTCGGGATGGGCGACGGTTGCGGCCGCCGGCGGGTCCAAATCCGTCTTCACGCCGCAAGCGGCAAGCGCCAGCAGTGCAAACGAAAACACGACAAGACGCGCTGTCATGGCAGTTGGCCTTTCCAATGAGCGATCTGTTCTTTCACGCGCGACGGTGCTGTGCCACCGAAGCTGGTGCGCGCGGCCACCGAGGATTCCAGCGACAACACGGCGAACACATCCTTCGTGATGCGCGGTTCGACGCTCTGCAATTCGGCCAACGGCACGTCTTTCAGCCCCACATTAAGGCTTTCGGCTTTCGCCACGGCTTTGGCGGCCACCGAATGGGCATCGCGGAACGGCATCTTCAAATTCTTCACCAGCCAATCGGCAAGATCGGTGGCGGTGGGATAGCCCTTCTCGGCGGCGCGCATCATGGCGGCCGGATTGATCGTTAAATCTCCCAACATGCCCGACAGTGCGGCGAGTGAAAGATCGAGCGCATCGGCGGCCGCGAACACGGGCTCTTTGTCTTCCTGCAAATCCTTGGCGTAAGCGAGCGGCAAGCCTTTCACCACAGTGAGCAGGCCCACGAACGCGCCCAGCACGCGGCCGACCTTGGCGCGCACCAACTCCGCGGCGTCGGGGTTGCGCTTCTGCGGCATGATGGAGGAGCCGGTGGAGAACGCATCCGATAGACGGATGAATCCGTAAGCGGGCGAGGACCACAGCACGATCTCTTCGGCGAGCCGGGAGAGATGCACCGAGCAGATCGCCGCATCGGCCAAGAATTCGAGCGCGAAATCACGCGCCGAAACGGCATCGAGCGAATTGCGCATCGGACCCGAAAAGCCCAACGCCTTCGCCGTCATCGTGCGGTCGATGGGAAACGGCGTGCCCGCCAATGCGGCAGCACCCAGCGGGCTTTCGTTCATGCGCTTCTGCGCGTCGGCGAAACGTCCCTTGTCGCGTTCGGCCATTTCCACATAGGCGAGGCAATGATGGCCGAACGTCACCGGCTGCGCGGGCTGCATATGGGTGAAGCCCGGCATGATCACATCGGCGTGTTTCTCGGCCAGCACGACCAGCGCCGTCTGCAAGGCGGTGAGCCCGGCGCGGATGCGGCCGCAGGCTTCGCGCACCCACAGGCGGAAATCGGTCGCCACTTGGTCGTTGCGTGAGCGCGCCGTATGCAGCCGTCCGGCAGCCTCGCCGATCAGCTCGGTCAGCCGCGCCTCGACGTTCATATGAATGTCTTCGAATTCACGCCGGAACGGGAATTTGCCGTGCGCGAGTTCGGCCCGAATGGTAGCTAGGCCTTCGGCGATGGCGTCGGAATCGGTCTTTTCCAGGATGCCCGTTTTCGCCAGCATGGCGGCATGCGCCTCCGATCCGGCCAGGTCTTGTTCGGCAAGACGCTTGTCGAAATCGATGGAGACGTTGATGTCTTCCATGATGGAGGCGGGGCCTTTTTCGAAGCGTCCGCCCCAGATTTTGTTCGCACTCATAGCCATAAAATCCAGGATAATAGGACGATGACTTTAGGCTCGCGCTTCGCCCTGTACATCGCCATTGGCCTCGTTGTTCTCGGGGGCCTAGGCCTATTCGTATACGAGATGGGCGCCTTCTCTGTCCACGAGACGGAACAAGCCAAAACCGGTGCCCTGCCCGGATTTAAGTACCTGAAAAACAGCGAAAATAAGCCCGAGCTGGCGCCCGTCGTCTTTACCGACAAGGACGGCAAGGATGTCGGCCTGGAAGGCTTCAAGGGCCGCTATGTGGTGCTGAACCTCTGGGCCACCTGGTGCGGCCCCTGCGTGAACGAACTCCCCGCCCTGGCCAAGCTGAAGGCGGCCCTGCCTGAGGATCGCTTCGCGGTGGTCGCCGTCGATCTGGAAAAGAACGATGCGGGCAAGGTTTCCGACTTTTTGGCCGGGCACCAAGCCGGTGCGCTCACCGTCTATGTCGACCAGAAGCTCGGGCTGATGAAGGCGTTCACCGCCTATGCGCTGCCCTTAACGGTGATCGTCGATCCGGCGGGCCATGAGATCGCCCGCGCGGTCGGGCCCGAAGCCTGGGACGACCCGAAGGCCGTGGCCTACATCAAGGGTCTGGCAGGTAAGTCGTAACGCCGCCCTACTTCTTCATCTGCTCCTGCAATTCCTTCGGCGGCGTCAGATCGAATTGCTGCTTACCGTCGGGGCCCAGATCGCGATTGTTCTGCAGGCACGATTCATCGGTGATCGGAATCGGTGCCAGGGTGAATGTCCGCGTGAAGGCGTAAGGTGCTGTCAGCGCGGTCGGGTCTTCCACAATCGTGTCGTCCTGCAGCTTCTCATGCGACAGGCGCTTGAAGCGCTCGGTGACGTGCTGCTGCGTGCCGCCGGGGAAGCCGTAGAAGATATCCGTATGCGGACGGATTTCGCTGGTGTCCACCACCAGCGTGTCGTTCTCCCAATGGCCGACGGAAAATCCGTTGTAGGTCTTCTTCACGTTCGGCGGGGCCTTGCGTCCATCCATGTAGATGAAACGCAATTCGTTGTTCTGCGGGATGAGCGCGATAAGGCCCGGCGTGATCACGAACTCGTAAGCACGCGTCACCACCTGCATGATCTCCGGCACACCGCGCGGCATGCAGTGATAAGCGTAAGCCGGCACGTCGCCCGCACTGGCGCTGATCGCGCGCTGCTTCGCCAGCTTCGCCGCATATTCGGGAAGCAGCGGAACCGGCTCTTTGGTGTTCGTCTGATTGGGATAGGGATCGTAAACCCAGGCGCCGCTGAAATCGGGAAGCTTGGCGATGGAATCCCAAGTGTCGCCTTGCGGGCCGGACGGCACGCCGGTGGCGGGCGGCAAAGGCGGCGGCAATTCGGTGCGCTTGCGATTGGGATCGCAGATCGGCGGGCAGGCGCTTTCCAGAATTTTGGGTTCGGGGATTTTCACTTGCGCGTCGGCGGCTTTCGCCGGTGACAGCGCAGAGGACGCCAGCAATGCGGCAGCCAAATAGGAATGGAAACGATTCACGATGCCTCCCCGCTTCTTATTTTCGGGAAGGCTAACGGAATTTTGGCGTAAGGCCAAAACATTCACGGGCCGCAGCGGCGGGCGCAGCAAAGTTACGCTCGGCCAACCAACGCAGGATCTATGGAACGGGCAGTCGCGCGGAGCGGATCTACCGCGTCGGAACCGGATGCTCGCCGCGATAATCGTAGAAGCCGCGGCCGGTCTTTTTGCCGAGCCAACCGGCTTCGACATATTTCACCAGAAGCGGGCAGGGGCGGTATTTCGAATCCGCGAGGCCTTCATACAGCACCTGCATCACCGACAAACACGTGTCGAGGCCGATGAAGTCGGCCAATTGCAGCGGGCCCATCGGGTGGTTCGCGCCGAGCTTCATCGCGGTGTCGATGGCTTCGACATTGCCGACGCCTTCATACAGCGTGTAGATCGCTTCGTTGATCATCGGCAGCAGAATGCGGTTGACGATGAAGGCCGGGAAATCTTCGGCGTTGGCGGCGGTCTTGCCGACGCGCTTCACCAGATCGAGTGCGGCTTCAAAAGTCTCTTCTTCCGTTGCGATACCGCGGATCACTTCGACCAGCTGCATCATCGGCACGGGGTTCATGAAGTGCAGGCCGATGAAACGCTCCGGCCGGTCGGTCGAGGCCGCAAGCCGCGTGATCGAGATCGACGAAGTGTTGCTCGCGATCATCGTGTTGCGGTTGATGCGCGGGCAGAGGTCTTGGAAAATCTTGCGCTTGATCTGTTCGTTCTCAGTCGCCGCCTCGATGACGAGGTCGCGATCCTTGAGATCGTCCATGTTCGCGGTGGTCCTGATGCGCGAGAGCGCGCCTTTGGCGTCCGCTTCGGTGATCAGATCGCGGCCGATTTGCCGCTGCAGGTTTTTGGCGATAAGGCCGAGCGACTTGCTCAGCGCTTCCGGGTTCAGGTCTTCCACCAGCACGTCATAACCGGCCAGGGCGCAAACATGAGCAATACCGCTGCCCATTTGTCCGGCGCCGATAACGCCGATCCGTTCGACTTTCATTCGCGACCTCAATCCCAAAAGAATTATTGTGCGGTGCGAAAGCTACCCAGGGGTCCGGCGACTGTCAACGAAGCGACAAATTGAGATAAAGGCTGGGAAACCCTGAGAAAATTCATGCGGCATTCGGCCGCAATGACACTTAGAGGCAACAGCCAGAGAGGCGAAATTCGCCGATTTGCACCGCAACCGCGAAAGGAAACGACTCGGCGGACCCAGCAAGGGCGCAGTGTTTGGGGTCCACACGCAAGATTCCGCCCACTGCATTTTGTCCGTGGGTCTTCACAGTCCAACCCGAAGCGAAGGCCTGTGGTGGTTCCAACGCCCATAGGTCTTTGCCGCCCACTCCATCGAAATCGGCGCGGCTGTAACTGATGTTCAGTGCACCGGATGCGCTTCTGCACTGCAAGCGCGCGGGAAGAAACGGTGCATGCGCGGAATCGAAGCTGAGATAACGCGCCTCCATCCAACCCTCGATTTTGTCACTGCGAATCTTCAGCCAATCGCGCGTGTTGATGGCTTGCGCGATCACGTCGATATGTTTGGCGCCGGCTGACAGCGTCGCAATGGCTTTTGCG
>CAIYRG010000457.1 GCA_903928515.1 uncultured Alphaproteobacteria bacterium
AGCCATGTGGGCTCGATATGCTCGGCCAAAACCGATTGCGACAGCGGGTACAGCAACAGGCTGCCATAGGCCGCGATGGCCCTGGCGAAGATCGACAGTGTTTCCCGGATCAGCCCGCGATAGGCCGCGTAAACCGCGGACACCAAAATCACGAGGCCAACCAGCACATCGACGCCGGTGATGAACACGTCAGGCATGATTCGATACTATCACTTTCGTGCCAGTTGCGGCCGGGCAGTCTTTGTCTCAGTGCCCACCAGCTCGGCGAGATGGGCCACGTCGGACACCGTGTCGATCCGCAGGCCCGCCACATCCGCCTTGGTCCCGGCCGGCACCAGGGCGCGCTTGAAACCGAGCTTGGCAGCCTCTTTCAGCCGCGCCTCGGCCTGGGGTGCCGGGCGCACGTCGCCCGCCAAACTGATCTCACCGAAAATCACACAATCCTGCGGCAAGGGCCTGCCCGTGAACGAAGAAATGAGAGCGGCCGCGGCCGCCAGATCGGCTGCCGGTTCGCTGACCTTCAGGCCTCCGGCGACGTTCAGATAAACATCCTGACCCGACATTTGAAGCCCCCCACGGGCATCCAGCACCGCCAGGATCATGGACAAACGGCCGCTGTCCCAGCCCACCACCGAACGCCGGGGCGTGCCGTAGCCGGAAGCCGCCGTCAGGGCCTGGATTTCCACCAACAGGGGGCGCGAGCCCTCGATCCCGGCGAACACCGCCGCCCCCGCCGCCATACCGGAGCGGTCGCCCAGGAACAGCGCGGATGGGTTCAATACCTCCATTAGCCCGGTGCCGGTCATCTCGAACACGCCGATTTCGTCGGTGGCGCCGAAGCGGTTTTTCACCGCTCGCAGAATTCGGAAATGGTGGCCGCGCTCGCCCTCGAAATAGAGCACCGCGTCCACCAGATGCTCGACTGCCTTCGGCCCCGCGATCTGGCCGTCTTTGGTAACGTGGCCGACCAGCAGCAATGCCGTGCCGGAAGATTTCGCGTAGCGCACCAGATCGTGGCTCGCGGTACGCACCTGCGCGATGGTGCCTGGTGCGGCATCCAGCGATTGCGTCCAAATGGTTTGGATGGAGTCGATGGCGAGAATGCCCGGCGGCGGGCCGCTTTGCAGCGTGGACATGATGTCTTCCACGTTGGTGGCCGAGCCGAGCTTCACCGGCGCTTCCGACAGGCCCATGCGCCCGGCGCGCAACCGCACCTGCCCCATCGCCTCTTCGCCCGAGATGTAAACCGCGTTGCCGCCGCGATTGGCGTAGGTGGCGAGCGCCTGAAGAATGAGCGTGGATTTGCCGACGCCGGGATCGCCACCGATCAGCAGCGCCGAACCGGCAACCAAACCACCGCCCGCGACGCGATCGAATTCGGAAACCCCCGTAACGCGGCGCTCAGGTTCGACGCCATTGTGCTGCAAACCTTCCAGCGGAATAGCGCGGCCTTTGCCACGTTTGCTCGCTGTCGCGCCGATAGGAGGTGCTGCGGCTTCTTCAACCAAACTGTTCCACGCGCCGCAGGCAACGCATTGTCCCGCCCATTTCGGATGCGCGACTCCGCAAGACTGGCAAACAAAATTCGGAGCGCCGCGCGCCATTAGCTGCGGACTTCCATGCGGATCGGGCCTTCGGCGCGGCCGTGGATGAACTGCTCCACATAGGCATTGCCGCTGCTGTCGATATCTTTCGTTGGGCCCGCCCAGATGATCTTGCCCTTGTAGAGCATGGCGATGCGGTCGGAGATTTTCCGCGCGCTCGCCATGTCGTGCGTGATCGACAACGCGCTGACGCCGAGATCGCGCACCGTGGTTTCGATCAGATCGTTGATGACATCGGCCATGATCGGATCAAGGCCCGTGGTGGGTTCGTCGAAGAAGATGATCTCGGGTTCGGCGGCGATGGCGCGCGCCAGACCGACACGCTTCTGCATGCCGCCCGAGAGTTCCGACGGCGAGAGATTGGCGACATCGGGGCCCAAGCCCACCTTGGCGAGTTTTTCCATCGCGATGTCGCGTGCCTTGGCGCGTGCCATACCGCGCCCCTGAATGAGGCCGAAAGCGACATTTTCCCAAACCGGAAGACTGTCGAACAACGCCGCGCCCTGAAACAGCATGCCGAATTTGCTCAGCACCGCTTCACGCTTGCGGCCCGTGACATGCGTCACGTCTTCGCCGTCGACCAGAATACGGCCTTCATCCGGGCGCACGATGCCGAGCACCGATTTGATGGCGACGGATTTGCCTGAGCCCGAGCCGCCGATCACAACCAGGGACTCGCCTTTGCCCAGCGTGAGATCGACGCCGTCGAGCACCACCTTGGAGCCGAAGCGCTTCTTCACGCCGATCAATTCGATTTTGGGTGTTTCTGCCATGGTCAGTGCGCGAAGAAGACAGAGGTGATGAAGTAATTGGCAGCCAGGATAAGGATCGAGGCCGAGACCACCGCGTTTGTGGTGGCGCGGCCAACGCCTTGCGCGCCGCCTTTGGAATTGAAGCCGCAATAGCAACCCATCAGCGCGATGATGAAGCCGAACACCGCCGCCTTGGAGAGGCCCGACACCACATCATCCTGCGTGACGAAATTCACCGTGTTCTTCAGATAGGTCGCGCCATTGAAGCCGAGGCTTTTCGTGCCGACCACATAACCGCCGAACACGCCGATGGAATCGGCAATTGCCACCAGCAACGGCATGGTGATGACGGCCGCAATCAAACGCGGCGTGACGAGATATTTCGTCGGATTGGTGCCCAGCGTGGTGAGCGCGTCGATCTGTTCGGTGACGCGCATGGTGCCGATCTCGGCCGCGATAGCCGCCGACACGCGGCCCGCCACCATGAGGCCCGCGATCACAGGGCCAAGCTCGCGCGTGATGCCCAGCACCACGATCTGCGGCACGAACGATTCCGCGCCGTAGCGATTGCCGCCGATGAAAATTTGCAGGCACAGCACCGCGCCGGTGAAGAATGCCGTGAGGCCCACCACGGGCAGCGAGAAATATCCGATGCGCAGCATCTGCTGGCCGATGAGCCGCAGATAGATGGGCGGACGCACGACGTGCGAAACCGCATCGGCGGTGAACAGAACAAGCCGCCCCGTTTCGGCCAAGAACGCCAGCACCACGCGCCCGATAATGGCGAGCGGGTTGAAACTTGGATGTGTGTGCGCCTGCTCCATCGCCCTACTTTCAGTCTTCCACATAGACGCGCGTGGCGCGCGGATGCAGGCCCGCAATGATTTCGTGATTGATGGTGCCCGCAGTGCGCGCGGCATCTTCCAGGCTGACGTGTTCGCCCAAGAATTCCACTTCCGCGCCGCGTGTCAGCTCGGCGGCGGGAACGTCGGTGGCATCCAGCGTTATCAAATCCATCGAGATGCGGCCCGCGAACGGCACACGACAACCGGCGATGGCCACGCGACCCTGACGGCCCATGGCGCGCGTCAAGCCATCGGCATAGCCCGACGCCACAGTGACCAGCACGGACGGCCGCCGCGTTTCGAACGTCGCACCGTAGCCCACGGTTTCTCCCACCTCGACACGGCGCACTTGCAGGATGCGCGCCGTCAACTTGAACACCAACTTATAAGGATTCGCCTCGCCCGAGCGCGGATTGCCGCCATAGATCGCCAGACCGGGGCGCACGATGTCGAACAGATAATCCTTGCCGAGTTGGATTCCCGCCGATGCCGCCAGACTCGCGGGTGCCGCCGGCAACAACGCCAGCGCAGCGCGGAAACGATCGAGCTGCTTTTGATTGAGCGCATCCGATGGATCGTCGGCGCACGCCAGATGGCTCATCAGCAACGCGATGTTTATGCCGGAAAAGAGTTCGCGCGATTGCGCGGCGACCTGATTCAACTCCGGCCTTGATAAGCCCGAACGGTTCATGCCGGTATCGATATGCACCGCCGCATCGAGGCGCACGCGGCGTTCGCGCGCGAAGGCGGAATATTCCACGATCTCGTCGTAGGCGTTCAGCACCGGCGTGAGGCGATGCGTTACGAAGGCCGGCGCAGTTCCCGGCAACAACCCATCCAGCACGAAGATGCGCGCTTTGGGCAGCGCGCGGCGCAGGGCAATGCCTTCGGCCAGCCGCGCCACGAAGAAGGTGTCGGCGCCCGCTTGAGACAGCGTCAACGCAATCTGGTCCATGCCCTGCGCGTAGCCGTCCGCCTTCACGACAGGAGCCACCGCCGCAGGCGAGGCCCGGCGCGAGACTTCCCGGTAATTGGCTCGGGCCGTGCCCAAATGCACGGTCAGGCGAACGGTTTGTTCGCCGAGTATGGGAAAAGGTTCGGTCATAGAGGAATGAACAACGCCACGGCGCGGGCCCCCAGTCAATCGCCGGGATTTGGCCTTACGAAAGTGTCGGCTTCGGGTTCCGATGCAGGCGAAAACAAGGTGTTTGGCGGGGGCAAAACAAAGCTGGCGGAACCCCGCCGCGGGACGTAAAAGCGCACGCGTCCGGCCCAATTCGCCTGTCTTTCCCCTCTCCCTTTCCGGCC
This sequence comes from uncultured Alphaproteobacteria bacterium, assembly GCA_903928515.1. Lineage (GTDB taxonomy): Bacteria > Pseudomonadota > Alphaproteobacteria > Micropepsales > Micropepsaceae > CAIYRG01. Next base: position 4,510 of record CAIYRG010000457.1, read on the forward strand.
GAACTCGAAGGCACCCTTTCCGTGTGGGACATTGTTCTAGCCGCCGTCCTGCCGGTGATCCTCACACCGATGGTCGGCTATCTCCTGGTGCGTTTGGGCAAGCCCGTCGAGGGCGATTCGCTCCGCATCCTGGTGTCCAACATCGGCACCCCCGCGCTGGTCTTCACCTCGTTGGCCAAGCTGTCGCTCTCAGGCTCCGTGGTGGCGCTGTATGTGCTGGCGACCTTCGCCTGCATCTTCTGCTACTGGCTGATCTCGCTCGTGATGCTGCGCATCACCGGCCTTTCCACCCGCACCTATCTGCAGCCGCTGATGTTCGGCAATGTCGGCAATCTCGGCCTGCCGCTGGCGCTGTATGCCGCAGGGCCGGCCGGCATGGGCTTTGCCTCGATCATCTTCGTGATCCACTCGGTGGGAAATTTCACGTTGGGCCAAGCGATCTGTGCGGGACGCGGCAACCTCAAACACGTAATGCAGAGCCCGAACCTTTACGCCGCCATTGTCGGCCTGGCCTGGAACTTCCTGCATCTGCCGCAGCCCACCTGGCTGATGAACACGGCGTCGTTGTTGGGCAGCATCGTGGTGCCCATGATGCTGATCATGCTGGGCACCTCGCTGGCGAAGATTCACGTGTCCATGTTCAAGCGTGCGTTCCTGCTCGGCCTCTTCCGCCTCGCCTTGGGCACCAGCGTGGGGTGGGCGATCAGCACCTTGTTCGGCTTCACCGGCATGGCGCAGATGATCATGATCCTGCTCTCGGCCTCGCCGCCGGCCGTTTACAATTATCTCTTCGCGATCATCTGGAAGACCGAGCCCGAGCAAGTTGCGAGCCTCGTTGTCGTCGGCACGCTGATCTCAGCGGTGTGGATTCCGATTTTGCTGGCGTTCCTGGTCGGGCACTAACCGCGTCTCACCGGCCCTCGTGGCGCACGTCGTCCTGCGCCAGATTGGCGAAGCGCGTAAAGCGGCCGTCGAAATGCAGCTCGACCTTGTTGGTCGCACCATGGCGGTGTTTTTCCACCATCACATCGGCGCGGTTGGCGACACGGCCGAAACGCTCCAACCATTTCGCGTGTTCGCTCGCCTGACTGGGATCGTTGGCGTCAGGCTCGCGCGACTTGAGGTAGTATTCCTCGCGATACACGAACATCACCACGTCGGCGTCCTGCTCGATGGAGCCGGATTCGCGAAGGTCGGACAGAACCGGGCGTTTGTCGTCGCGCGCCTCGACGCCGCGCGAAAGCTGCGACAGCGCCACCACCGGCACCTGCAACTCTTTCGCCAGGGCTTTCATGCCCTTGGTGACTTCGGAGATTTCCTGCACCCGGTTTTCCACCCGGCGCGAGGATTCCACCAGCTGCAGATAGTCGATCATGATGCAGCCGATGCCTTTTTCGCGCTTCATGCGCCGGGCGCGCGCCGCGATCTGCGCAATCGAGATGCCGCCGGTGTCGTCGATATAGAGCGGCAGATCGGACAACACCTGCGCGGTGTGCACGAAATTGTCCCACTCCTTGTCGGTGAAGCGCCCCGTGCGGATCTTGCGCATCTCGATTTCGGTCTGCTCCGACAAGATACGGGCGGAGAGCTGGGAAGCCGCCATTTCCAGGCTGAACAGCAAGATCGGCGCGCCGCGCGGCGGCGTTGCGCCCTCGGCCTTGTCCTTCTGCCACAGCCGCGCGGCATAGAACGCCATGTTGGTGGCGAGCGCGGTTTTGCCCATGCCCGGACGGCCGGCGATGATGACGAGATCGGACGGATGCAGGCCGCCCAGAAGCGAGTCCAACTCGGTAAAGCCCGTCGGCACACCCGACACCGCGCCGCCGCGCGCCAAGGCCTGCTCGGCAGCACTCACCGCCGCCGTCAACGCCACATCGAAGCTCACCGCGCCGTCGCCGAACCGGCCTTTTTCGGCGATGTTGTAGAGCGCCTTCTCGGCCTCCTCGACCTGCGCCTGCGGCGGCACGTCGATGGGCGATTCAAAGCCGCGATTGACGATGTCCTCGCCGATGCGGATCAGCTCCCGCCGCATGCCGAAATCGCGCAGGATGCGCGCATATTCCATGACATTGGGAAGTGCCGGCGCCGCGCGCGCCAGACTGACGAGATAGGCCTGCCCGCCGACTTCCGCCAAACCGGCATCGCCTTCCAGCACCACCTTCAAGGTGAGCGGCGACACGGCCTGTCCGCGGCCCCACATGCGCTCGATGGCATCGTAGATGCGCTGATGCAGCGGATCGTAGAAATGCTCGGGCTTGAGCATCGTGGACACGCGCTCCAGCGCATAGATATCCACAAGGATCGCGCCGAGCAGTGCCTGCTCGACGTCCACGTCAAATGGAAGCTGACGATAGGCCTGCTGCTCCATAGCGACGACGCGGTCCTTTTAATAGCGACATGATTCGCAAGAAATGGGCGGGGATAATCGCGATGCGCACCCGCCGGAGCAAGCCACGCGAATCACTACGCACAGGGATATTGTACCGCTGCGGGACGGCGCGGTGGTGGCGCGAAAAGCGGCAGAATTTACTCCGCCGCTTGCACCGGCCGCAGCACGCGGTCCGGCCCGGCATGGTTCATCGCCCGCTCGGCTTCAAACATGTAATCACGAGTCAGCGGTAAGGCATTCTGGCGCTTGGCGATTTGGATTTGATGCACAACCATGTTCTCGCAGCGAAAGCACATCTCCGCGCCGATCAGGTAGAAATCCCACATGCGGCAGAAGCGTTCGTCGTAAAGTTCCACGGCACGATTCCAGTTCTTGCGGAACCGCGCCCGCCACTCCTTCAGCGTGTCGGCATAGTGCAGCCGCAAGATTTCGATATCGGTGACCAGCAGCCCCGCGCGCTCGATACAGGGCAGAACCTCCGACAGGCTCGGGCAATAGCCGCCGGGAAAAATGTATTTGACGGTCCAGGGATTTGTCGCGCCCGGCCCGTCCGACCGGCCGATGTAATGCAGCAGCATCACGCCGTCGTCATCGAGCAGATCGCGCACCTTCTGGAAGAAGGCGTCGTAATACCCCACGCCAACATGCTCGAACATGCCGACCGAGACGATGCGGTCGAAGGTCTCCGAAAGCGCGCGATAATCCCGCAGCTCGAAATGGCAGTGCGACTCCTGGCCGGCTTTCTGAGCGCGCTCCCGAGCCACGCCCAATTGTTCCTGCGATAGCGTCACACCCAAAACATCGGCCTGCGTGTCGCGCGCCAGATCGATGCCGAGCCCGCCCCAGCCCGAGCCGATATCCAGCACCCGAAGTCCGGGCCGGTTCAGGAACAGCTTGGCGGCGACGTGGCGCTTCTTGGCGATCTGCGCCTGCTCGAGGCTCTCCCCGCCGGTCGGGAAATAGGCGCAGGAATATTGCCGGTCGTCATCGAGGAACAGATCGTACAGCGCGCCCGACAGATCGTAATGATGCGCCACGTTCTTGCGCGACACGCGCGCCGGATTGAACTGCACGAGGCGGCGTTTGAGGCGGCGCAAAAGACGGACAAAGCGCAAGGGACGCGGCAGCACGGCGTGCTCGGAGCCGGTCATCAAAATCTGGACGACATCGGCCATGTCGCCTTCGGTGACGATGATGGCGCCGTCCATATAACATTCGCCGAAGGCGAGATCGGGATGCAGCGCCAGACGATAGGGCGTTGCCCACCCCTTCAAGGCGATACCGGCCCTCGGCGCCCCGCTGCCGAAAACCCGCGTGCGGCCGTTCGGCCATGTGACGGACAGTGTGCCGTTCCCCGGCAAAATCAACGTCGACAATAGTGCTCTCAACACCATGCGCTACTCCTGGAAATTGGTCCTGCGCACTCCCCTCTGTGAGGCAAAGCCTAATAGGGGAACTTGCAAAACGGAATATCCCGAGCAAACGCCGAAACCGGATTTTTGCCGCAGCACCAAATTGTGAAATTTGATCAGCCGGCGTGCATACGGGTTTGGATTTCTTAGGTTATTGAGCCTGGGCTCTCAGGCGAAAGCCTTTGCGTATTCGTCGGGCTTGAACCCCACCGTCAGCTTGGCGCCGTTCTCGACCACCGGCCGCTTAATCATCGAGGGCTGGGCCAGCATCAGCGCGATGGCCTTCTTCTCGGTCAGGCCTTCCTTCTTGTCGTCTGGCAATTTCTAGAAGGTGGTGCCGGCCTTGTTCAGCAGAACCTC
>CAIYRG010000458.1 GCA_903928515.1 uncultured Alphaproteobacteria bacterium
CGCGTCCGTCGCGCTCAAAACTCGACCAGCCATAGCGCCGTGCTGCCACGAAGCCATAGGCATCGCCGCCCAACAGCGGATACGGCGCGTAATGGGCTTGCAGCATCACCTGCACGGTGTCGGGATTGAGAATGTGCGCCGTCTTGTTTCCGCCATCGTTCAACAGCGCCAGCATCAGCTTGCTCATGTCGCTCACGCTGGTGGTGAGATCGCCATTCGCCTCGATGCGGCTGCTCTTCATGCCCAAAGCCGAGAAAATATGCTCCTGCGCGTAAGCCGGAAAATTCTGCGCCGCCACCGCACCCACGACGCGCGCCAGCGCGCCGGGCATGCGCTTCTGCTGCGTCAGCAATTGTGCGGCGGTGATGCCTTGCAGATCGCCCGCTCCGGTCGCGCGGCCCAGATCGGCGTCAACCGTGAGGCGGTGCTGCTCGATCAACTGCATCGTGCCGATGGCAGCAATCATCTCCGACAAGGAACCGGCGTCGAACGGCGTGTCGGCGGGGGCGGGCTTCATGTCCGAAATGCCAAAGCCGCGCTCGGCCTGCGCCTGATCGCCCTTCACCACCGAGAGGCCTAGTGCGCCCACGCGCTCCGCCGCCATCAGGCCTTCCACAAGCCCGGCGGAGAAATCCCCCAGCGTCTGGCTTTCCGAGCGAATGACGGGGAGCGAATCCACCGCCACCGAAGAGATCGGTGCTGCCGCCGGTGGCTGATTCTGCGCGCTCACCGGCGCATCGAATGCCATCGCGGCGGCGCAAGCGATCACGAGCGCTGAAAAATAGAGACAAATCCGCATTATATATCCGGCGGTTGGGATTCCTCGTTGTCCACGCAACGCTCCCTGGCAGGCCCCGTCAAGCACCTTGTCCGCGACGATTTTCGAACTTCGGCAGCACCTCTTCGCATTCGCGGGAACCGAATGGCGTGGCCTGCGCTTTTATGGACAGGAGAGAGCCATGCCCACGCGCAATTTCGTCACCATCTTCGCCATCATGCTTTGCGCGTCGGTCTTGTGCGCGGCCGCGGCCGTGCGAGCGCAAAGCGCCGCGTCGCCACGCGCCTATCATCTCGGCGACAGGGTGGAATGGAACGACACGGATAAGACATTCGGCGGGGGCTGGTTGGCGGCCACCGTTGTGGATCAGAAGGGCGCCACCGGCGCGCTCACGCTGCATCTCGACGGAAAATCCGACACGCAGAATGTGGACGCGAAGGCCGATAGCATCCGCCCGCTCGACGCGCCAAAGAAAGAACCGGAAGCGCCGATCCCCGGCGGCTCACCGACGCCGGTTGTCCCGCCGCCGGTGCATTAGGCACTAACGGACGATTTTATGGTTCGTGTCGCGGTTGTTGAAATAGCAATCGTATTCGTTGATCTGCCAATCCGCATGACGGCGGAATTTCAATGTCGTCTTATACGGAGTGCTAAAGATCGGCGCTTCGATGGTCATGTCGACCGTCATCGTGTTCGCATCGGTCAGCGAATAGCGCTCCACCACATGCGCCTCCGGCCCGATCTTCAAGCCCGGCACCAACTCGTTGTTGGCGTCCATGTAATCGGAATCGACAACCAACGCCTTGCCGTCCCAGTGCGCGATGGAATCGCCCTGGAAGCTCTCTGAGAAATCGAGGTGCTTGCGTCCGTCGGTATAAACCCAGCGCACCCACCCCGCAGTGTCGTTAATGGTTACGCGGCCCGGCGTGAACTCAAACTCCAGCAGGGCCTTGTCATCGAACATGCCGCCGGGAAATCCGCGCGGCTGGCATGGAATGCCCGCACCCGGAAGGGTGATAGTGCGGCTGTCGATCTTCTGATGCGCCGCAATCTTCTTCGCAAGATCGGAATACTCGGCCGCGGCCTTTGCGGTGAGCGGAAATTTCTGGCGATAATTGTCGGCTTGTTTGATAGGATTGATCGGCTCCCACACACCGGAGAAATCCGGCAGTTGCTTGATCAACTGCCACGAACCGCCCGGCAAAGTCGGATCGGCGTTTTCGGCAAACGCGCGTGTCGCCAGCGGCGCAGAGATCGCAACGGCAACAGCCGCAATGGCGGCGAGTTTCAAAGTGCATGCGATCATTGGCGTTGATCCGGCGGCGTGAAGTTCATCGTCTGATTGCCTGAGGCATCGACCTCGACATTGTTCAAGGCACAATCCCATTCGACAAGTTCGGAATCGGGATGCTTGCGATAGCGCGTGAGATTGAACCACGGCTTCACGAAGGCTTCCGGCGCATCCACCGTCATCTCCATGTCGAAAACGTCTTTCTCTTTCGGATCGAGATAGAAGACTTCCGTGACCTTCGCGTTCTTGCCGACCGGAAAGCCGTAGGCGATCTCATTGCCCGCATCGAGGTTCACGGTTTCGACGACGAGCGACATTACGCCGTTGCGTATTTCCCAATGCCCGGTGGAATCGCCGAAGAAGCTCGGCTTGCCCGGTTTGTGCTTGCGCCCATCCGTGTAGATGCGGCGCACGAAGCTCTCCACATCGGTGATGGTCACGCGGCCCGGCGAGTACACGAAATCCTGCACGATCTCGGGGCCCGCCATATCGGAGGGCAGACCTTGGAAGATGCAATGCTTGTCGCGGCCTTCCTGATCGCCGCCCACCGCGTGCACCGCGTCGAGCGCCTTCTTCTTTTCCTGCCACGCGGGCGTGAACAGATCCGCCTTCAGTTGCCAGACGGAAACGCGGCCCTGGAATGGAATCCAGGTGCCGGACCAATCGGGCAGCTTGGCAATGGAATCATACGTGTCGCCTTGCGGCACGGCATCTTCCGCCGATGCGCCACAGCTCAACGCCGCAGCCACCGCGCATGCGCCGAGAAGCGCTTTTGTCAGGTTCAATCGCATCACTGCCCGCCCTGTTGGAATTATTCGCCGGGACCGGCATCGGGCCGGGCAGCAGCACGTCCGCCTGGCGGCACGAGGCCTTTGGAATCCCACACCGTGCCATCGGGCAGCGTGACGGATTCGAATTCGCCGCCGGGTTTGCCCTCTTCTTTGAGAGGATTGTATTTCACCGTCACCTTATCGCCGGGCTTCAGCGTGTCTTTCACCCAACCCGCGCGGGCCAGCATGTTGACGCCGCCGA
>CAIYRG010000459.1 GCA_903928515.1 uncultured Alphaproteobacteria bacterium
CGCTGTCGAGTTTCGCGCGGTGCTGCCTTGGTATCTCGCGCTAACAACGGTGTCGTTCGAGATCAGCATGACGCTGCTGACGCTGGCGTCCTATTTCGTGCATGGCGAAATCGCAGCGGCCCGTCGTCGGCAGTAGACGTGTCCGCGCGTAATTTCGGGTTCGATCCGGTCTGGTTTCGCTGCGCCTAGTTTTGCGGCGGGCGGAACACCTGCACACTTAATGGCGGCAATTTGGGATGCACATTTTGCACCGATTGCCAGACGAAGCCTGTTTTCGCATCCAGCCAGAACTCATTCTCGAAGGACCAGCGGATGACGTCCATCTCGCAATCCTCGACGAGATGATGCGTGGGAATGTTGGCGCCCAAAATCGTGATGGTCTCAAGGCCTTTGTCGGTGGCCTCGCAGCGCGCCTGCGCGCCGAATACGCCGAGATCTTGGATGTCGAACATCAGCGAATATTTGACGCCGGGGAGCGGCGGGCCGGAGGTGCCCGACAAAATCATGCGCGAGAGATTGTTGGGAAAGCCCGCGGTTTGGATGATGCGGCCTTCATGCGTCTCGACGGTTAATATCGAGTTCAGCCATTGCGCCGAGCCGTTGCGCGTTCCGCCCAACACCAGTGTCACCTGATTGCTGTCGCCACCCTGAATGCCGATGGAGGCGAAGGGAATGGCGGCGGCCTGGTCGCGTGTGACGGTGACACGGTCCTTGGTCAACCGGTCCCAAATCAAGCCGGTGTATTTTTCCGAGGTCGAGCCGCAGGCCGCCAGCGCCAAGCTGGCCAGTGCGAGAGAGAGCAGAAGGTAAGCGTTGTGGCGCATCATTTGCCGAACACCGAATCCCATTGCTGGGTGAGATCGCCCATGCTCGACGATTTGGTTAGATCGTAGAGCTGAGTGTCACCCGCCAGACGCTGGCCGCCGTCGCGTTGGATCGGCCGCAGCGCCAAGTCGAAGACGCTGGGTGATCCGACGGGGATTGCCCACTCCAACGGGATTTTGATTTCGATGCCCTTGTCGAAGCTGCCTTCGCCGAAGCGGGAGAACGGCACGTTGGTGAGTGTCACCCAAGCGCCGATCGACCAGCCCGTCGAGAAGGTGCGCGACATTTCCAGTGTGGCGCCGTAGTCGCCGGCGAGATACCGGCCGGCATGCACCGCGAAGTCGATGCCGTACCACGGAGAGTCGTAATACATCGTCACGTGGCCGGTGAAGGCCTTGTAGGGCCGCAATCCGAACAACTCGTTGTAGTCGCGCTGTTGAACGCCAAAGAAATCTGCCGCGATGCTCCAACGTTTGTCGAAGGGGCGATAATACACTTCACCGCCCACGCCCGCGAACATCTGTTCGATATAGCCGGTGGTGACGCGGGCAAACACTTCAGGATTGAGCTTGAAGTAGTAGCCGAGCACCATATTGTCGATGCCTTCTTGGCCATCCTTTAAATAGTTGGCGACATCGCTGCGGACATGCGGGAGCACGCTGTTGGACGTGCGTTCGATTCCGCCGAATGTGTTGTAGACGCTGAAGAACTCGTTCGCGCCGAAGGCGAGACCGCGCGCCAAGGAAATGTTTTCCGACACTTCGGCGCCGACGCTGAGGAACAACGGATTGTTGGGATCGAACAGGCTCTGGCGCATGTTCGGATAGACCAGCCAATCGAACTGCGGATAGTCCGGCTTCGACAGAACCGGCGCCACCGTCTGTCCGGGCATCAGTTCGGTGGCATGCAGCAATTCGATGGGCGAGCTTTCGTTGTTGGCGAGCTTGTCGACCTCGGAGCGCTGCACCACCAATGTCGTGACCGGGAGGCTGTTCACGGTGCTGATGATTTCGAATTCTTCGATATGCGCGGGCGCGCTGGCGGATAGTGCGCGCAATGTGCGCGAAATGGTTTCCGCGTCACGTAGATAGCCGATGTTCTGAACAATGACGCGGACGCGATTGCCCACGATTGTCGGGCCTTCGATGCCGACCGATTGTGCGGTGATGGCTTTGCTCATCACCGCAATGGCTGCGTCGTCGGAGGCTTTGTCGGTGGCGGCGCTATTGGCGAGAATGGGTTGATCGTCGTCGTCTTCCGCGTCAGGTGCGAGGGCCGGTGCGATCATCGCGATGAAGGCCGGCACGGCAGGTGCGCTGGTTTTCGGGGGCTTCGTTGGCACGGTCTGCGGCAGTGCCGGCTCGGAAGCGGCAGGTGCGGCTTGCGCGGTTTGTGCGGGCTGGGCCGCGGGGGCGGGCGCCAGGCGCTGCGTCTGATAGGTCTGCGCTTGTTGTTCCGCAGGTGCTGGCGCCACTTGGCGCGGGAACCGGGTTCCGGGTTGCGTCAGATCGTAGAAATGCGTGCGCCAGGATTCGTCTTTATCGGAGTCGCTGTCGGCGACATCTGCGTTCGCAGAGGCATTGTCTGGCGATGCGTTGCCGGCCGCAGCCAATTTTTGCGCGGGTCCGTTTGCGGCATCCGGGTTTGCAGAAGTGACGTTTGCAGTATTGGCGCTTGCCCCGGAAATGTTCGCTGCCGCATCGCTGTACTGTTCAACCGCGTAGCTTTGCTTCTTCCGCAATTCCTCCACGACGTCCGGATCGCGCGCCGTGAACGCCGGTTGCGGATCGGTACGCTGGTTGGATTCCGCCGTCGGATCGCCGAACAGCGCCAGATGCACGCCGATCTCGCGGCCGTACATATAGGACACGCCGATCTCGACGCCGGGATAGGGCCGGTACGACGCGCCAAAATTGTACGGCATGCTGACGTAGCCACCAGGACCTCTGGCGAGTTCTCCGGTATACGCGTCGCTGCTGTATTCGAATTGCAGTTTCAGATTGCGGATTGGAGTGCTGTATTCCAGCCCTCCAAAAGCGGCGACGTTTTGTCCGTGAAAATAGTCGAGGTGCAGCGAACCGCCTTGGCCCACGACGTTGTTGCGCGTCAGAAAACTATTGAAGAGATGTC
>CAIYRG010000460.1 GCA_903928515.1 uncultured Alphaproteobacteria bacterium
ATGCAGCTCGCCGCGCGCAAGGGCCGGCTTGAGCAAGTTCGACGCATCCATCGCGCCTTCGCCTTTGCCCGCGCCCACCAGCACGTGCATCTCGTCGATGAAGAGGATCACTTTGCCTTCGGCGGAGGTCACTTCCGACAGCACCGACTTCAGGCGTTCTTCAAATTCGCCGCGAAACTTCGCGCCCGCGATCAGCGAGCCCATGTCGAGCGCCATCAGGCGCTTGTCGCGCAAAGATTCCGGCACGTCGCCGTTGACGATGCGCAGCGCCAGGCCTTCGGCGATGGCGGTCTTGCCGACACCCGGTTCGCCGATCAGCACCGGATTGTTCTTCGTGCGCCTGGAGAGCACCTGGATGGTGCGACGAATTTCTTCGTCACGCCCAATCACGGGATCGAGCTTGCCGTTGCGCGCCAATTCGGTGAGATCGCGGGCGTATTTCTTCAGCGCGTCGTACCCGTTCTCGGCGGTCGCGGAATCGGCCGTGCGGCCCTTGCGCAGATCGGCGATGGCGCCGTTGAGCTTCTGGGCGGTCACGCCGCCCGCGGCCAGCGCCTTGGATGCGTCGGTGCCCTGCTGCAGGGATAACGCCTGCAGCAGCCGCTCGGCGGTCACGAAGGAGTCGCCGGCCTTCTTGGCGATCTCCTCGGCCTGATCGAACAGCTTGGCGGTGTCTTGGGTGAGATAGACCTGCGCGCCGGACTGGCCCTGAACTTTGGGCAGCTTCGCCAGCGCGATGTCGTTCTGTTGGCGTACCTCTGTGGCGTGTCCGCCGGCGGCATCGATCAGCCGCGCGGCCAGCCCCTCGTCATCGTCCAGAAGAACTTTCAGGACGTGTTCGGGAGTTAAGTATTGATGGTTGGAACGCAGGGCAACGCCTTGGGCCGATTGAATGAACCCGCGTGCGCGTTCCGTGAATTTCTCCAAATCCATGCCGCCTCCTAAGCCTGCATTGGCGGGCGGAACCCTATAATAGGCATTCCACCTCGCTTGGCCGGACTCATCCGGCCGCAAGTCTATGTGGCGTCAGTTTAACGGGGAACAAGGGGCGGAACCGTTTGGCCCGCCGCCAATCCCGTTCGGCAAATGAAATCCGTCAGGCTTCGGCTTCGTCGCCGTCGTCCTGATCGTCCGCGAAGCCGAAAGATGGTGCCGAGCCTGGCTGGGCGAATTCATTGCCGCCGCCATTGGCTTGGGGCTGGTGTGCCTCGCCATTGCCGTTGGGCGCACCATTGCCGTTCGCTTGGCCGTTCTGCTGCGCGGGCTGTTGTCCCGCCTGCTGCACCGGTCCGCCCTGCGGCTGTTGGGCCATCAAGATGCGGTAATAGTGCTCGGCGTGCTGCAGATAGCTCTCCGCCGTCACCCGGTCGCCGGATGAATTCGCATCACGCGCAAGCTGAAGGTACTTTTCATAAACGTGGGCCGCTGTGCCGCGAATTTTGACATCCGGCCCGGAGCTGTCGAACGACCGGTTGTGGTTGTTATGACCACCACCACCACCGCCGCCACCGCCCCCGCCGCCACCACCGCCACCTTGTGGCCGATTGCGGCCGCGCCCACGCGAACGTTTCACTTGCACTTCCTCACTTGATGCATCGTCATCATCACTCCCTAAGGCGAAAACCGGCTAAATACGTCAGCGGCGAACCATGTCGCCGCTCGGCAGGTCTTCAGCCCGCAAATCACACCGCTGTCGCGCTCTCTGGCTCTCGCGCCATTCGCTGCTGTTAGTATCGTTTCGTTGGCGAGACGGCCGCGTATCCGCGCGCATCTCGCATCTTCCGGATTGGCCTGCGTTCTCGCGGCCCCTCAAAGCATCCGGACGTGATTTACCCCTGCCCCGAACCTAGCGGCTTCGTTTGGGCTTTCCAACCGCTTTTTTGTCCCAAAACCATGGCATTACGTGGCCTTGGCCGAAATGAGACAGCGTGGGATTCCGGCCAAATCCGCCGCCGTTCCCAGGACGCTAAGGCCGTTTCCGGTGAATATGTCGCGCACCGTTTCGTGCTGGCCCACGCCCAATTCCACCAAAGCGCGCCCTTGAGCGGCCAGGCGCTTGTGAAGCTCCGGCGCCAGCGCGCGATAGGCGTCCAAACCGTCCGCGCCCGCGAACAGCGCTTCACCGGGCTCGAACCCAATCTCCGGTTCGAGGTCTGAGCCTTCGGCGGGCGCAATGTAAGGCGGGTTGGAGAGGATCACGTCGAAGGGCTCGACAGGCGCATCTTTCCAATCGCCCTCAATCCACTGCGCGCGCGCGCGCAATCCCAAGCTCTCACCGTTGGCGCGCGCATAGGAAAGCGCTTGGCCCGACGCATCGATCCCAATGCCTGTCGCATTCGGCCGTTCATGCAGCACCGCGAGCAGCAAACATCCGCTGCCTGTTCCGCAATCCAGCACGCGCAACGGCGCTTGCCTGTCGGGGAATAGACGCAACGTTTCTTCGACGAGAGTTTCCGTATCCGGGCGCGGCAACAGCACGCCCGGCCCGACCTTGAAATTCAGGCTCCAGAATTCCTTGTGCCCGACGATGTAGGCCGCGGGCTCGCGCTTTTCGCGCCGGGCAATCGCGGCCTCGAACCGCGCCGCCGCATCGGCATCGATGACAGCGCTACCCGAAATCAAATCCTCCGGCCGTGCATTCGCCACGAACGCCAGAAATAGGCGTGCTTCCAGGCGTGGCGCTGAGATGCCAGCTTCGCGCAACCGTAAGGACGCCGGACGCAACAGGCTCTCCGCGCTGAAATCCGCGGATGCGCCGCTCATTGCATGTCTTCGGCGGCGAGCTTGCTGGCTTGGTCTTCGGTAACCAGCGCGTCGATGATGTCGCCGAGATCGTCGCCCGCAATCACCTTGTCGAGCTTGTAGAGTGTCAGATTGATCCGGTGATC
>CAIYRG010000461.1 GCA_903928515.1 uncultured Alphaproteobacteria bacterium
ATCTTCTTGTTGATCCCGTTGCTGCCGGGCCCGCGCAGCCAAGGCGACCGTACGGCGATGGTTGTGCTCACCGTGCTCTATTTTGTCTTGCCGCAACTGTTCCATGGCATCGGCATCGATGCGCTGGGCAGGTTTCTGTTCACGCCGTTCGCGCTGGATGCAGGTCTGTTATCGCCAGGCATTGCGTGGGCGGAAGCCATAGGCGTGTGGTTGGCGGTGTACGCACATATGCGTGCGCCGAAGCCTGAATCCGCCCCGATTGTGACAGCCGCAAACACATAAACAGAACGCACACGCAAGTCTGTTTTCGTCACGAAAGCGCACTAGATTCTCTCCCGCGCATTTCGCGCTTAAGGGAGGCTTTGCCATGCCCGCCATTCTTGTCGTTCTCGTCATTGCCGCGTTTCTTCTGCTGTCGGGATTTCGAATCGCGCAGCAATATCAACGCGGTCTGGTCTTTCGTTTCGGCCGCTATATCGGCACGCGCGGGCCCGGCCTATTCTGGGTTATCCCGTTCGTCGAAACCGTAACCTTAGTCGATATGCGCGTCCTCACCGATGGCGTCGAGCAGCAAGAGGCGATGACCAGGGACAACGTCCCGATCCAGGTGAACGCGGTTATCTGGTACAAGGTCGTCGCGCCGGATCGCTCTGTCATCGAAGTCCAGAACGTGCGCAACGCCGTGATCCAGGCCGCACTCACCACGCTACGCAATGTTATCGGCCAGCATCCGTTGGACGATGTGCTGAAGGAGCGCGAAACGCTCGGCAAGCTCATCAAGGATCGCGTCGATCAGATCACCGAGCCCTGGGGCGTGGAGATCATCGCCGTAGAAATGAAGAACGTGGAAATTCCGGCTTCGATGCAACGCGCCATGGCGCAAGAGGCCGAGGCGCTCCGCGAGAAACGAGCGCGCATCATCAAGGCGGAAGCCGAAATGGAAGCCGCGCGCAAATTGCGCGAAGCGGCGGATGAAATCATGAAGACGCCGGCGGCATTGGAACTGCGCCGCATGCAGATGCTCACCGAAGTGGGCGCCGAGCAGAACACGATGACCATCGTGATGATGCCCTCGGAATTCGTGCAAGCGGCGGGCGCGATTGCGAAGAAGTTGGGGAGCTAACGCGTCCTGATGTAGCGCACAGCTTCGTCGCGCTCGAACAGAAAGAGCAGGGTGCGCAGCGCTTCGCCGCGCTTTCCCGAAAGCCCGGAATCGCGCTGCATGATGAGTTGCGCGTCGTCTTGTGCGGCTTTCAGCAATTCGCCATGCACGGAGATGTCGGCAAAGCGGAAGGTCGGCAATCCGCTTTGCTTGGTGCCGAGCAATTCGCCGGCACCGCGCAGGCGCAAATCTTCATCCGCGATCACGAAGCCGTCATCGGTACGGCGCAACGCCTGCAGGCGCTCTTTTGCCGTGGGGCCTAAAGGCGGGTAATAGACGAGAAGGCAGGTGGATTTGGCCGCGCCGCGCCCGACGCGTCCGCGCAATTGGTGCAACTGCGCCAGGCCGAAACGCTCGGCATGTTCGATCACCATGATGGTGGCTTCCGGCACATCGACGCCGACTTCGATCACCGTGGTCGCCACCAGGATGGAGGTCTCGCCTGCTTTGAAGCGCGCCATAGCAGCGTCGCGATCGGGGCCCTTCATCTTGCCGTGCACGAGGCCGACCTTGGAGCCGAAAATTTCCGCCAACTCGGCGGCGCGATCCTCTGCTGCCGCCAGATCGATCTTCTCGGATTCCTCCACCAGCGGGCACACCCAATAGACGCGCTCGCCTTTGGCGACGGCGCGCTTGATGCCCTCAATCACTTCATCGCGGCGCGAGGCCGGCAGCACGCGCGTTTCCACAGGCTTGCGGCCGGGCGGGCGGCCCATCAGGCGTGAGACTTCCATATCGCCATAGGCGGTAAGTTCCAGCGTGCGCGGGATCGGGGTTGCCGTCATCACCAGCACATCGGCCGGTGTGTTGCCTTTGCCTTGCAGCAGCATCCGTTGATGCACGCCGAAACGGTGCTGCTCATCGATCACCGCCAATCCCAAATCGCGGAATGCCACATCGGTGGAGAACAGTGCGTGCGTGCCCACGAGAATGTCGATGTCGCCCGCCGCCAAACGCTCCAGCAGTGCATCGCGTGATGCGCCGCGCTCGCGTCCCGTGAGCAGCGCCAGCTTCACGCCCGCCGCATTGGCCATCGCTTCCAGCGAAGCCATGTGCTGACGCGCGAGAAGTTCTGTCGGCGCCATCAGCGCGCCCTGCGTTCCGGCCTCGACCGCCGCGAGCAGCGACATCATCGCGACCACGGTTTTGCCCGCACCCACATCGCCCTGCAGCAGCCGCAACATGCGCGAGCCGCTGGCCATGTCGCCGTCGATTTCGCCGATGGCTTGGGTTTGTGCGGCTGTGAGTTTGAAGGGCAGGGCAGCCAGCGCTTTGCTGCGCAATTTGCCGGTAGCTTTCAACACGCGGCCGTTGCGGACCCGCAGCCGTTGGCGCGTCAGCGCAAGGGCCAATTGGTTCGCCAGCAATTCGTCATAAGCGAGCCTGCGCCGCGCCAATGTATCGAGGGCGAAGTCCAGCTCGCTTGCGGGCGCGTGTACGGCATGCAACGCCGCCGTGAAGCTTGGCCATTTCTCGCGCGCCAGGAACGCCGGGTCTTGCCACTCCGGCAAGTCGCGCACGCGCTCCAATGCGGCAGTCACGGCCTTCGCCACCACGCGCGGCGACAGGCCTTCGGTGCTGCCATAAACGGGTTCGTTCGACGGGATGGTGTTCAATTCTTCGATAGGCACGATGTAATCGGGATGCGGCATTTGCAGACGGCCGCTGAAGCTTTCCACGCGCCCACTGATGGCGCGTTTGGTCCCAGCGGGAAGCTGTTGCTGCACGCGGTCGCCATAGAGGGCGAAGAACACCAATTCGATGAGGCCGGTGTCGTCGCTGCACAACACGCGATAGGGCTGCTTGCCGTGGCCTCTGCCGGGCTTGTGGTCGAGCACGTTGACCACCAGCGTCGCGATGCGGCCGGGCTCGGCCTCAATCAGCGCGGGCCGGTAAGATCGGTCCACCAATCCGAAGGGCAGATGAAAGGCGAGGTCCAGGATTCGCGGCGGGGCGTCCTTGCCCAGCGCTTTGGACAGCAGTTTTTCCACCCGCGGCCCCACGCCTTTGAGGGTTCGCGCCTCGGCGAAAAGTGGGAAAAGAATCGAGGGCCGCATTGGGCAACCTTAAGAACGCCCGGGGCCTAGCGAAAGCCTTGGCGAGGGCCAGCGACGGCGGTATAGCAGACGCATGACGGACATAATCGACACAGACACACGGCGGAAACAGCTGTATTTCCGCGCGCAACACCGCGGCTTCCGCGAAGTCGATATGCTGTTCACCGCCTTCGCAGACAAGTACCTCGCAAAGCTGACCGAACCGCAGCTCGACCAATTCGAGGAATTGCTCGGCATAGCCGATTGGGAAGTTTACGGCTGGGTTGTCGGTCAGAAGGCCGTTCCGGCTGCCTACGACCACGAGATCTTCGCGCTGCTGCGCGACTATCGCGCCAATCTTCCGCAGTAGGCGTTAGACACCGCATGGAGCGACTGACCGCGATAGCCCGGGAGCTTGGCCGTTTGACGGTCAGCGGCGCCCCAGAAGGATATGACGCCTATGTCGTCGTAGAGGCGGCTGCGCGCAGCAACGGGCTGGTTGTGTTCGTGGGAGCGGATGACACGCACGCCAACGCCATGTGCGAGACCGTGCGGTTCTTTGCCCCGAATTTGAAGGTCCATGAATTTCCGGCCTGGGATTGCCTTCCCTACGACCGCGTATCCCCTCGCTCCGATATCGAAAGCCGCAGGTTGGCGACGCTCGCAAGTCTGGCCGCGCGCGGCGACGATGCTGGCCCCGCGCTGCTCGTCACCACCATCAACGCGCTGCTGCAACGCGTGCCGCCGCGCGATTATGTCCTGCAAGCGAGTTTCGTGGCGGCGGCCGGCCAAGATGTCGATGTCGCCGGCCTGACTATGTTTCTCGCGCGCAATGGCTATGTCCGCACTGGCACGGTGCGCGAGCCCGGTGAGCAGGCCGTGCGCGGCGGCATCATCGATCTCTGGCCGCCGGGCGAGGACGAGCCGCTCCGCCTCGATTTTTTCGGCGACCGGCTGGAAACCATCCGCACCTTCAATGCCGGCACGCAGCTTTCGCACGGCACACTGAACCGCATCACATTGCTGCCCGCGAGCGAAGCGCCGCTCGACTCTGCCTCCATCAGTCGTTTCCGGACCGGCTATGTCGCGCGCTTCGGTGCGGTGA
>CAIYRG010000462.1 GCA_903928515.1 uncultured Alphaproteobacteria bacterium
AGCCGCTCGGGCGCCATGCCCCGCGCTGCCGCCTCGCGCTGCAAGTTCGCGCGGGCAAATTCGTTGTTGGCGAACAGCCACAGCACCGAGCGGGGATTTTCCACCAGCAAGCGCATCCAAATGTCGAACAATGCCGGCGACATTTTGAATGTGTTGTTGAAGCAGCAGAAGACAAAGCCCTCTTCCGGCAAACCCGCCTCGGCGCGCGTCGGGCGCTTGGCGCTGAATGCGCGAGTGGCATCGGTCGGCTGATAGGTATCGGGCAGCCACACCACCTTCTCGGCGAAGAAATGCTTGTTCTCTTCCGGGATCACGCAAGCATCCGCCAGGATATAATCGACGAAGGGCGCGCCGAACGTGCCTGGGAAGCCCAGGAAGTTCACCGTTACGGCAGCGGGGCGGCGCGCGATGATGCCGGTGCGCGCGTGTTGCGTGTAACCGCCAAGATCGACCGCGATGGCAATGTGCTCGCGCGCGATCAATGCGGCAGCGGCGTCATCAGTCAACGCGCTGACATCGTGGAAACGATCGAAGGCTTTTTCCATGCGCGAGCGCGTGGCGCTGTTGTCACCGCGCACCAGCGAGACGCCATGGATTTCAAAGCGCGAGCGATCGTGCCGCTCCAGCAGATCGGCCATCAGGAACGCGGTGGGATGGGTACGATAATCCGCGGAAATATAGGCGATTTTGATTTTGTCGCTTTGGCTTGCGGATTTCGCGGTGACCGGAATCTTCGCAAAATTCTGCATGGCGTACTGTGCCGCGGCTTTCGCCTGCAGCGCCTGATCGTCTTCGGCGATCAGCATGACGAAGGGCGGCACCTCCACACCTTTGCCAGCTAAGGCAATCAGCGTCTCGCGCGCGCTTTCCCATGCGGGCCAATCGCACATCTCGCCTGCCAAAAGAAAATGATGGCTCAACGCCTCGCCATTGTCGGGATTGCGCGTGAGTGCTTGCGCCAAGCTATCGCGCGCCTCATTCAGGCGGCGCATGTCGCGCAACAGAATCCCGCGATTCTGGAACACACCCGCATCACTATTTCCCAATGCGATTACGCGGTCATAGCTCGCCAGCGCATCGTCTTGCCGCCCCAGCTCGCGCAGCGCGTTGCCGCGATTGAGGAAGGCATCGGCGTGATTGGGCTTGAAGCCAATCGCACGCTCATAGGCGACAATGGCTTCGGGCAACCGCCGCAGATCGCGCAAAGCGATGCCGCGATTGTAATGCGCTTCGGCATAATTGGGTTGCAACATCACAGCAGCCTCGAAATCGGCCAGTGCTTCCGCCGAGCGCCCCCGATTCTGCAGCAAGATCCCGCGATTGTAATGCGCGTTCACATGGCGCGGCTCGAGGATCAGCGCCTTGCCGAAGGCATCCAAAGCCGCATCGTCGCGCCCCATATCCTTCAGCGCATTGGCCTTGTTGTAATAGGTGCCGGCATCGCGCGGCTCTAACGCCAACGCGCGGTCATAGGCAGCGACCGCCTCTTTCGCCTTGCCGCTAGCGCGCAGGGCAACGCCGAGATTGACGAACACGGCGGCGACCTTGTCGTGCACCTTCACGGCTTCGCCAAACATCCAGGCGGCCTCGGCCATGTCGCCCTTCTGCGCGCAGACCAGCCCCGTGAGATGCAGCGCATCGAAATGGCGGGGGCTGAGCTTCAGCACGGCGCGATAAGCCGCCTCGGCCTCGGCGAG
>CAIYRG010000463.1 GCA_903928515.1 uncultured Alphaproteobacteria bacterium
GGCAGCGGCATCGAAATGAACCCCGCCCAGATCGGCGTGGCGGCAGCGATCTACATCACCGGGGCCTGCTTAGGCGCATTGTTCTTCGGTCACCTGACCGACCGCTTCGGGCGGCGCATCATCTTCACCGTATCGCTGCTCTGGTATTCCGCATCCTGCGTGGTGCTCGCGTTTCAGAACGATGCCACCCATCTCGATCTGTGGCGTTTCATCGCCGGTGTCGGCTTAGGCGTGGAGATGGTGACCATCGACACCTATATCGCCGAACTGATGCCGCACGCGCAGCGCGGACGCGCGTTCGCATTGAACTACACGTTGCAATTCTGCGCCGTGCCCATCGTGGCGCTGCTGGCGTGGCAATTGGTGCCCATCGCACCCTTCGGCATCGATGGCTGGCGCTGGGTGATCTTGATTGGCGCTGCGGGTGCGCTGGGCGCGTGGTTCCTGCGGCGGGGCATCCCTGAAAGCGCGCGCTGGCTGGAGAGCCGACGTCGCGCGGCGTTACAAGAAGACACACGCGGCAGCTTCGGCGAGATTTGGCGCGGGCCTTATCTCAAGCGCACGATCATGCTGATCCTGTTCCATATCTTTCAGACGGTCGGCTATTACGGCTTTTCGAACTGGGTGCCGACGCTGCTGATCTCTCAAGGCATCAACGTCACCACATCCCTGCGCTACACATTCATCATCGCCATTGCCGCACCGTTCGGGCCGATGCTCGGATCGCTATTGGCCGACCGCATCGAGCGCAAATGGCTGATCGTGGGAAGTGCCGCGGGTGTGGCGATCTTCGGCGTGCTGTTCGGATTCGCGAGCCAAGGATTCGCCCTGATCGCGCTGGGGGCTGCCATCACACTGTGCAACAACCTCATGTCGCTGGCCTTCCACGCCTATCAGGCGGAACTGTATCCGACGCGCATCCGCGCCCGCGCCGTGGGTTTCGTCTATTCCTTCAGCCGCTTGTCGGCCGTGTTCAGCGCCTTCGTAATCGCGTTCATCCTGCACGATTTCGGCGTGGGACCGGTGTTCTTGTTCATCGCCGGATGTATGGCGGTTGTCACGGTCGCTGTTGGCATTTTGGGCCCGAAGACGAACAACATGGCGCTCGAAACGATTTCCGAATAGGACGCCCCTTATGAACACAGACATTCTTTTTCGCCCTTTCAGCGTCGGCAGCCTCACGCTGAACAACCGCATCGTGATGGCGCCGATGACGCGCCAGCGCTCGCCCGGCGAAATCCCAGGCGAGGACGTGGCGCAATATTATGCGCGCCGCGCGGCAGGCGGTGCTGGCCTCATCATCAGCGAAGGCACAACCATCGGTCACCCCTCAGCGGCGAATGCGATGAACGTGCCGGATTTTCACAGCGCCGATGCGCTCAAGGGATGGGCGCGCGTGATCGCGGCCGTGCATGCGGCAGGCGGCAAGATGTTTCCGCAACTCTGGCACACCGGGCTGGTGCGCGACCCGGCGACAAGCCCTCGCAAAACCGCGCCATCCATTGGGCCATCGGCCGTCAAATTGCGCGGCGAGATGGATGTGGTGGAAATGACCCCATCCGATATCGAAGCGATCATCGGCCTTTATGCCGAGAGTGCGGCGGCAGCCTATCGCCTCGGCTTCGACGGCATCGAAATCCACGGCGGCCACGGCTTCCTGGTGGACCAGTTCTTCTGGACCCACACCAACAAGCGCGACGATTCCTACGGCGGCGATATCACCAACCGCGCACGTTTCGCTGCCGAGATCGTGGCCGCGTGCCGTGCCGCGACTTCACCCGACTTCCCCATCTCTCTGCGCTTCTCGCAATGGAAGGTCGGCAATTACGACATGCGGATCGCCGAGACGCCGCAGGAATTGGAAATCTTGCTCGCGCCCATCGTGCGCGCCGGCGTGTCGCTGTTCCATTGCTCCACCCGGCGCTTCTGGGATGCGGCCTTTGCGGAATCCGATCTCACACTCGCAGGCTGGACGAAGAAGCTGACCGGTACCCCCGTCATCGCGGTGGGCTCGGTGGGATTGCAGGGCGATTACGCGTCGCCCGCCACGGCCAC
>CAIYRG010000464.1 GCA_903928515.1 uncultured Alphaproteobacteria bacterium
CCTTCATTGTTATCGCCTTGATCGTGGTCTTGGCTGCCGCGCTCACGGCCTATGCCGCCGATGGCGCGGGCGCGCGCGGGCGGTTGCACCGGCTGCTGGGCGCGCATCTGCCGCCCGCCGCCATCAACGCGATTGCGCGCGATCCGGAACTTTTGAACCTCGCGGGCGAAACCCGCCAGATGACGTATCTGGTCTGCAACGTGCGCGGCTATTCGGAATTGGCCGAGAACTTCACCACCGATCCGGCTTCCTTCGCGCGCCTCACGCGGCGCGTGCTCACGCCGTTGTGCCAAGCCGTTCTCGACCGGCGCGGCACGGTGGACCGCGTCACGCCCGGCGGCTTGTCAGCCTTCTTCAACGCACCGTTGGATGATCCCGAACACGCGATCCACGCCTGCGAAGCCGCCCTGCGCATGACCGAGGCGCTGGATTCCATCAACCGCGCGTTGGAAAACGAACGCCACCCCGACGGCACGCCGTGCAAGGCCATCGAGATCGGCATCGGCATCAATTCCGGCGCCGGAGTGGTCGCGGATTTCGGCACGCCCGCGCGGCCTGAATATTCCGTGACCGGGCGCGCCTATGCTTTTGCGGCGACCATCGAATCGCTCTCGGCGAAATACGGCCCGGCGATCATCGTCGGCGATGCCACGCGGGCTTTGGCCGAGCGCAATTTCGCGTTCCTCGAAGTCGACAGCGCGGACGCTGCGGATGGCAACGATCACGCCGCCCTCTTCGCACTGCTTGGCAATCCGCTTGTGCGCGCAAGCCCGAAATTCCGCGCGCTGCAAACCTTCCACGATCACATCTTCTCCGCCTATCGCGGCCGCGATTGGGAGAAGGCGAAGGCGTTAATCGAGCAGTGCCGGCAATTGTCGGGCGCAAGCCAGCAACTTTACGATCTCTATGCCAAACGCATCGCGTTCTTCGAACGCCACCCGCCGCCCGAAGGCTGGAACGGCATCGTCCGCCCGGAGATTGTTTAAGTCGCACTTACGAAGGCACACCCTCCGTTCCACCTCCCCCTTGCGGGGAGGTAGAAAAGAAGTGGGCGTTTCAACCGGCCGTCTTCGCTTCAAACTTCACCGCACCGTAATACGCGGCCGGGGCGCCGGTGAGTTTCGCCCAGGCCTGATCGCCCCACGAGAAATGCCACCACTCGTCGGGATGGCCCATAAAGCCTTCGCCGATCATCAGCCAATGCAGCAGGCGGCGATTGGCGC
The DNA here is from genome assembly GCA_903928515.1 of uncultured Alphaproteobacteria bacterium. Taxonomy (GTDB): domain Bacteria; phylum Pseudomonadota; class Alphaproteobacteria; order Micropepsales; family Micropepsaceae; genus CAIYRG01. The sequence goes on from CAIYRG010000464.1 coordinate 1,224, forward strand.
GCGCTTCCTCGTCGGAATACGAAAGCTCGCCCGTTATTTTCTCCAGCCGGTCGCGGTGCGCCGCTGCCGTCACATCGTCGAAGATCGAGCCCATCCAGGGCATCTCGCCATCGGCCCAGCGAAGCGTGAGATCCACCGCACCGCCTGTCGCGTGCGGTGCTGGCGCATCCGCCTTATCGGTGGGGGCTGCCCAATAGCGCTCGACCTCGGCGCGTAAGCGCTCACCGGTGAGCGTGGGATCTTTCCGCGTGAGCTCGCGCGGCATCCAGACATCGTGGAAATAGGCCTGCACCGCCGTGGGCCGCCAAGAGTCGAACACGTGCAGCGCCAGCCCAAGGGGCGCGATGCGCGCATTTACCCGCGCCAGCTTCTCGGCCAGCGAGCGCCGCGCCACGAGATCTGGGATCGCCCCGCCCGCGCGCTGCCAATAGGGCGGGTTGCGGGTCGCATAGTAGAAATTCTCGCCCGCGATCCCGTGGTCCGACAGCGCCACCAGAGACTCGCCATGCAGCGCATGGCTCTTGTCGATCGGATAGGCGCGGTAATTCTTCCAGCGGGCGCGAACATCGTCCTGCAACGGAATGGGGCGCTCACGCAAACCCGCCAGATCGCCGAATGCAGATGCGATGGTCATCGGACGCGAGCCTCGGCGGGTTAACAAACACTTGTAACAGCGCGCTGTGTTTCCCGGCAAATCGTGGATATTTTCCGCCTGAAAACCGGTTTCCCCTTTGCCGGGAAATGCACTAGGTTCCGGCCCGTCGCGATGCGCCCGTAGCTCAGCTGGATAGAGTGCTGCCCTCCGAAGGCAGAGGTCACAGGTTCGAATCCTGTCGGGCGCGCCAGTTTTCGTTAGAGAGCGGAGCGAACTTACGAAAACTGAGCGCCACGGAGGCTAGCTTTTCTGTGAGCGTAGCGAACTAGAAAAGCTGCCGAGTGGGCGCCACACTGGCTTCTCTTGGCGAATGTAATGAGCCTTAGAGAAGCTGTGCCACCGAGCCGCGTTAGCGGCGAGTGGGCTCCCTTCGATATTGCGCCCAACACGCAAACACCCCCGTCTTCCGTAGCTTTGGAAATCCTCTACACTGGCGGAAAATATAACCGACCAGGGGGACCCATCATGAAACGCTTGCTGACTGTTGCGTTGTCGCTCGGCGTGCTGTCCACGTTCACCACCGCCGCCGTCGCCGACACGGTTCTCATCACGGGCTCGGATCGCGGCATCGGCTTGGGCTTCGTGCAAGCCTACGCGGCCAAGGGCTGGACGGTGATCGCCACCGCGCGCCACCCCGACACCGCTAAGGATCTGAAAGATCTCGCAGCCGCCAACAAGAACGTGACCGTGGAACAGCTCGACGTCTCCAACGATGCCGACATCAAGGCGCTGGCCGCGAAATACAAAGGCAAGCCTATCGACGTGCTGCTCAACAATGCGGGCTTGCTCGGCAATCTGCCCGACGAAACGCTGGGCGGATTCAGCCGTAAGGATTTCCACGACGTGATGGATGTGAACGCCTACGGGCCGCTGGCTGTGTCCGAAGCCTTCCGCGACAACGTGGCGATGAGCAAGCAGAAGAAAATCATCGCGATCACCAGCGGCATCGGCTCCATCGGCTCGACATGGCAAATCGGCAAGGGCCCGTATTTCTACCGCATGAGCAAGGCCGCGCTGAACATGGGCATGCAATCGCTGGGCGTCGATGTAAAGCCGCAAGGCATCATCGTGGCGGTGATCACGCCGGGCTCCGCCGACACCGAAATGACAAAAGCCGACCGCGCCTTTTATGGCGCCGTCAAAACCGATGCCAACGGCAAGCCGCGCAACACCGACCGCGTGACGATGACACCGGACAAGGTGGCGGCGAAGCTTGTCCCCGTGATCGATGGGATCGATGCGGCGAAAGCCCAACAAGGCATCATCCGCGAAACCGGCGATACGATGCCGTGGTGACGCTAGCTTTTGTTACGAGCTTGCGAGTTACAAAAGCTGTGCCACGGGGGCGCGCAGCGCCGAGTGGGCGCTAGCCTTTCTAGGAGCGAAGGGCTGCGCTTCGGCGGCGAAGCCGCGCGGGTGCCAACCCCCTTCAGCGCGGGTTGAATATGACGGTGGGCCCTATAAGGTCGCCCGAAAAATCGCGCCCCTGGGAGAGCTGTCTTGGAAAATCGTCGTGCCAATGGCGGAGCCCCGCGCAGCCCGGCTGCGCCGAGCGGTGAGTTGAAGACTGCCATCGGCTTCCACGCCCAAGGGCAATTGGCCGAGGCCGAAGCCGCCTACCGCCAAATCCTGGACAGCGAGCCTGAGAATTTCGAGGCCCAGCATCTTCTGGGCGTGCTGCACGCCCAGAAGGGCGCGTTCCCGGAAGCCGCCCAACTGATCGGCCAGGCCCTGGCGCTGGACGAGCACTCGGCGCCTGCCTGGAACAATTACGCCAACGTGCTGCACCGGCTGAACCGGCTGGACGAATCCCTCACCGCTTATGACCGCGCCATCGCGCTGAACCCGGTGCATGTCGAGGCGCACAACAATCGCGGGATCGCCCTGCACGATTCCGGGCGGCACGACGAAGCGCTGGCCAGCATCGACCAGGCCATCGCGCTGAAACCCGATCACGCTAGCGCGCATTACAACCGCGCCACGGTGCTGAACGGGTTGGGCCGCAGCGAAGAGGCGCTATCGAGTTACGAATCCGCGCTGCTGGCGAAACCCGATTACGCCGAGGCCTTTAACAATCGCGGCAGTCTGCTGCGCGCGATGGGGCGCTTCGATGAAGCGATGCAGTGCTACGACCGCGCGGTGCAACTGCGCCCTGGCGATCCGGCGATGGTCTACAACCGCGCCTCGGGCCTGCACGATCTGGGACGCCTCGAAGAAGCGCTGACCGGTTACGACATGGCGCTGCGGATGAACCCGGCGGCCGTACATCTGTGGCGGGCGCGCGGCAACGCGCTGTACGATCTGCGCCGCTTCACCGATGCGTTGGCCGCCTATGACCGCGCGATCCAACTCAGCCCCGAAGAGTCCGAGAACCACAATGTGCGCGGCAATGCCCTGCGCGCGTTGAACCGTTTCGACGAGGCGCTGGCCGCTTACGGCCGCGCCATCGAACTGAACACGGGCCACGCCAAAGCCCATCACAATCACGGCATCTTGCTGGAAAATCTCGGGCGCTATGAAGACGCCTTGATCGCCTGCGACACCGCTCTCATCCACGACGCGAACGATGCCGAGGCGATGGGCCAAGGCTTCCTGATCGCGAGCGGCCTGTGCGATTGGCGCGGCTTGAGCGCAAGGCGCGAAACCATCACGCAAGCGGTGAACAATGGCCTGCCCGTGCCGCCCTATGCGGTGCTGGTGATGGCCGACGATCCCGCGCTGCAAGCCAAGGCGGCGCAGAATTATTCGCGCCTCTATTATCCGGCGCGCAAGCCGCTGGCGAAAACCGGCGGCGCCCGCACCGGGCACACGCGCCTGCGCGTGGCCTACGTCTCGGCCGATTTCTTCACGCACGCCACCGCGCATCTCGCCTCCGGCCTGTTCGAAGCGCACAACCGCGATGCGTTCGAGCTGTACGGCGTATCGATCGGCCCCAACGACAACTCACCCATCCGCAAGCGCCTGGAAGCGAGCTTTGACCGCTTTATCGATGCTTCCGCCAAACCCGACCACGAAGTGGCGCGGCAATTGGCGGCGCTGGATGTGGACATCGTGGTGGATCTCAAAGGCCACACGCGCGAAGCGCGGCCCGGCATCTTTGCGTATCGCCCGGCGCCGATTCAGGTGTCGTATCTCGGTTATCCCGGCACGATGGGCGCACCGTTCATCGATTACATCCTGGCCGATGAAATCGTGATCCCGGAACGTTCGGCGCATCACTACAGCGAAAGCATCGCCTGGCTGCCCGACACCTACCAAACCAACGACGGCCGCCGCCGCATCTCCGACGAAAATTTCACCCGCGCCGATTTCGGCTTGCCCGACGATGCCTTCGTGTTCTGCTCGTTCAACAATCCGCACAAGCTGAACCCGGAGACCTTCGACACCTGGTTGGAGATTCTGACCGCCGTGCCGGAAAGCGTGTTGTGGCTGTTCGCGGGCCACGCGCGGGCGCGAGAGAATTTGCGCACACGCGCGAAAGACAAAGGCATCGCGGAAGAGCGTTTGATCTTCGCCGATTTCGAAACCGATACGGCCCGCCACCTGGCGCGGTTGAAATTGGCCGATCTCGTTCTCGATTCCCAACCCTACAACGCACACACCACTGCCTCCGATGCGCTATGGGCCGGCGTTCCGGTTTTGACGCAAAGGGGCGAATCCTTCCCGGCGCGCGTGGCGGCGAGCGTGTTGCTGGCCGATGGCGCGCCGGAACTCGTCACCACATCGCGCGCCGAGTATGTGGCGCGCGCCAAGGAGTTGGCGAGCAACGCGGAAAGCCTTCACACGCTGAAGACGAAACTTGCCGCCAATCGTAGCACCCACGCGCTGTTCGACACCGCACGCCACACGCGCCACATCGAGGCCGCCTACCGCACGATGTGGGATCGATATTTGCGCGGATTGCCCCCAGAGAATTTCAAGGTCGATACCACTCATGTCTGACATTTCGCAAAGCGCGATCGAGCGCGGATTGGACGCCCACAATGCCGGCCGCTTCGATGAAGCGGAGGCCGCCTATCGTTCGGTGCTGGCCGCCGAACCGAACAATTTCGACGCGCTGCATCTGTTGGGCGTGGTGCATGCCCAACGCGGCCAGCACGCGGACGCCGCGAAATGGATGGAAGCCGCGCTTCTTGTGGATTCGGCCGATGCCCGCGCGTTGAGCAATTACGGCCTGGCGCTATTGGATTTGAAACGCCCCGACGAAGCTTTGGTGCAATTCGACAAAGCCATCGCGCTGGAATCCAATTTGGCCTCGGCGCACAACAATCGCGGCAGCGCGCTGCGCGCCCTTTCGCGTTGGGAAGACGCGCTGCTGGCCGCCGACCGCGCCATCGCGTTGAGGCCGGATTATCTCGAAGCGGCGGGCAACCGCGCGGCGATCCTGCAAGAGATGGGACGCTACCCGGAGGCGTTGGAGATGGCCGATAAGGCCGTGAGCCTCGCACCCAACGCACCATCGGTGCACACCAATCGCGCGCAGCTTTTGATGCTGATGGGCCGCGCGCGTGACGCGCTGGCCGGTTACGAACGCGCCGTGACGTTAAAGCCCGATCATATTCTGGCGCGTTGCGGCCGGGCCAACGCCCTGCTCGCGTTGGACAAGCCCGAAGACGCGCTGCAAATCTATGACAGCATCCTGAGCGCGTATCCTGAATCGCCCGAAGCCATGACGGGCAAGGGCATGGTGCTGTTGCGCCTGGAGCGTTACGGCAATGCCTTGGCCAATTTCGAAAACGCGCTGCGCGTGCGGCCCGACTACGTGCCGGCCTTGATGAACAAGGGCAACAATTTGCGCCTGCTGCGCCGCTTCGAGGAATCGCTCGTCGCGTTCGAGCGCGTGCTCGCCGTGGCGCCGCAGAACATGGAAGCCGCCAACAACCGCGCCGTGGCCCTGAAAGATGTCGGCCGCCCCGAAGATGCGTTGCGCGCCTTGGAAGATTTGCTGATCGTGCAGCCGAGCAATCCCGTGTTGCATCACAATCGCGGCCTGGTGCTGCAAGGCCTCGGCCGGCTCGAAGATGCGGTGCAGGCCTACAGCGTCGCCATCGCCGTGTTCCCCAACTATGCGCAAGCGTTCTCGGACCGCGCCGCCGCACTGATCGACTTGGAACGCTGGAACGAAGCGGCCGCAAGCGCCGGACAGGCCATCGCGCTCGATCCCTCGCAACCCAACGCGCATTACAACCACGGCACCGCGCTTCAGCATTTGAATCGCTGGGACGACGCGCTGGCGGATTTCGACACCGCCTTGCGGCTTCAGCCGAATTACGCGGCGGCGCAAAACAACCGCGCCATCGTGCTGCAATTTCTGGATCGCCCGAAGGATTCGCGCGACGCCTTCGATGCCGCGGTGGCGTTGAGCCCTGCCCTTTCCGAAGCGGCCTGCGCAGGCTTCACCATCTCCAACCAGATTTGCGATTGGCGCGATTTCGCCACGCGCAGTGCGGATATTTTAAAGCGTACGCGCGAAAACCAAGTGATCACACCCTTCGCTGTTCTGGCCGCCGACGACGATCCGGCTGCCCATCAGCAAAGTGCCGTGCGTTACGCGCAAGTGCACGCCCCCACCCAAGCCACGCAATTCGCCAAGCAGGGCACGAAGCCCAAGCATGATCGCATCCGCATCGGCTATGTCTCGGCAGATTTCTACAACCACGCCACGGCGCAATTGATGGCGGAGGTCTTCGAACGTCACGACCGCTCGCGCTTCGAGGTTTATGCCATCGCGCTGAACCCGCCGAACAAAAGCCCCATCCGCAAGCGGCTGGAAGCGGCCATCGAGCATTTCGAGGAAGGCGCGCATCTGGCCGACATCACGCTGGCCACGCGCATGGCGGAATTGGAAATCGACATCGCGGTGGATTTGAAGGGCTACACCAAGGATTGCCGCCCGCGCATCTTTAGCTTCCGGCCGGCCCCTGTGTCGGTTGCCTATCTTGGCTATCCCGGCACCACCGGCTCTCCCAACATCGATTATCTGATCGCGGATTCGTACCTTGTGCCTCCCGAACAGCGCAGCTTCTACAGCGAGAAGCTTGTGCAGCTTGCCGGTTCCTATCAGGCCAACGATTCCAAAAAACAAATCGCGCCCACGCCATCGCGCAAAGATTTGAAGCTGCCCGAAGACGCGTTCGTGTTCTGCGCCTTCAACGGTTCCTACAAAATTACGCCCGCCATCTTCGACATCTGGATGCGCCTGCTGAAGGCCGTGCCCAACAGCGTGTTGTGGCTGTATGCCGACAGCCCGGCTGCGAAGGACAATCTCACACGCGAAGCAACGACACGTGGCGTACAGGCGGATCGCATCGTATTCGCCGAATTCGCCGAACTGCCCGAGCATCTGGGGCGGTTGAAGGCGGCCGATCTGTTCTTGGATACCGCACCCATCTGCGCCCACACCACCGCCTCGGATTCGCTGTGGGCCGGCGTGCCACTGCTCACCGTGGAGGGCAAATCCTTCGTAGCGCGCGTGGCGGGAAGCCTGCTCACCACCATCGGCGTGCCGGAACTGATCGCGAAAGATTTGGCGGATTACGAAGCCAAGGCGCTCAAGCTCGCTCGTGATAGGGCGTTGCTGGCCGGTTTGCGCGAGAAGATCGCGAAGGGTCGCGAGACCTCACCCTTGTTCGACGCCGCCGCGTTCACACGCGGGTTGGAGAGCGCCTATCAGACGATGTGGGACGCACATCTTCTGGGGCTTCCACCTGCGGACTTCACGGTCGGGAAATAGTTTTGCTGCAGCAAGATGTGCAGCATGAAATCCATGCTGCGCGGTAAGTACGGATTTTTAAAGATAAAACTCCGTCATGGCCCGCCTAGTGCGGGCCACCCAGGTGCAGCCTAGGCATCGAACACACCCAGCGCTTTACGCCGCCGCTTCGTCTTTCAGCAGCAGATCGTAAGCCGGTAGCGTCAGGAAGTCGGCGCAATCGGACGCCAACGACATGTCGCGGAACAGCGGAATGGCCTGCGCGAAATGCCCCGCGTCATAGATCGCCGGTGTGAGCGTCTCGCGTAAGCGGTTCATCTCTTCATCCAGCAGGCTCAAGAACAATTCGCGCGTGACCTTACGGCCGTCATCGAGCGAAGCCCCCTGATAGATCCATTGCCAGATTTGCGTGCGCGAGATTTCCGCGGTCGCGGCATCTTCCATCAAATGATAGAGCGGCACCGCACCGCGTCCGCCAAGCCAGGCTTCGATATATTGCACGCCGACGCGGATGTTCTCGCGCAGGCCCTTTTCGGTGCGCGCGCCTTTGTGAACATGCAGCATCTCTTCGCGCGTAATGCTCTCGCCTTCGCGCAGCACGGAAAGCTGGTTCGCACCCGGCATGAGTCTGTCGAAAATCTCGGTGGCGATCGGCACAAGATCGGGATGCGCCACCCACGTGCCGTCATGGCCCAATCCCGCTTCGCGTTCCTTATCGGCACGCACGCGGGCAAAGGCGATCTCGTTCACTTCCGGGTTGTTGCGTGCAGGGATTTGCGCGGCCATGCCGCCCATCGCGAATGCGCCGCGGCGATGGCAGGTTTGGATGAGCTTCTTCGCATAGGCCAACAGGAACGCATCGCCCATGCCCATCACACCGCGATCGGGCGTGAGGAATTGCGCGTGGCGGCCCAGGGATTTGATCGATGAGAAGATGTAATCCCAGCGGCCGCAATTCAGGCCGACCATGTGATCCTTCATCTCGAAAAGAATCTCGTCCATTTCAAACGCCGCGGGCAGCGTTTCGATCAGCGCGGTGGCTTTGATCGTGCCAATGGGCAGACCCAGCGTTTCCTGCGCAAAGACAAACACCTCGTTCCACAAACGTGCTTCGAGATGGCTTTCCATTTTGGGCAGATAGAAATACGGGCCCGAGCCGGCGGCGATGGACGCCTTGGCGCAGTGAAACATATAGAGGCCGAAATCGAACAGCGCACCCGACATCGTCTCGCCGCCGACTTGCACATGCTTCTCGGGCAGGTGCCAGCCGCGCGGCCGCACGATCAACACCGCGGGCTTCGCCTTGATGGCGTAGTGCTTGCCGGTGTTGGCATCGGTGAAGGCGAGCTTGCCGGCCCAGCGATCCTTGAGATTCGCTTGGCCTTCGATGTTGTTTTCCCAGGACGGCGCGTTCGCGTCCTCGAAATCGGCCATGAACACTTTCGCGCCCGAGTTCAGCGCGTTGATGATCATCTTGCGGTCGACGGGGCCGGTGATCTCGACACGGCGATCCAGCAGATCGGCCGGAATGGCGCCGACGCGCCAGTCGCCGTCACGGACCGATTGGGTCTGGGGCAGGAAATCGGGCGTCTCGCCGGAATCAAAGCGTTTCTGGCGGGCGTGACGGGCGGCGAGGAGCTTGAGGCGAGTCGCATCGAACGTCTTGTGCAGCGCCGCGAGAAAGTCGAGTGCGGGTGCGGTAAGGACCTCGGAATCGCGGTCGACCTTGGGTCCGGAAACCGTCAAATCCCCAGAGGAAATGCGGGATTTATCTAACATAGATTCGCTCCTTCGCACTGCAACACAATAGGCACATAGCACCAAGCCCTGGAACCCTCCAAGGGGTACTTTGGAAACGTTTAGGAAAAACGAAGGGCTAGGCCGGGAATCTACCGACGCGAATCCAGCCCGGCCACCGGCATGATCCGGAAAATGCAGACCGCTGCCAGCAGGAAGGGCAGCGTCAGCACCAGCGTGTAGGTGAGACGCCCCCAGCCCGCGCCGATGAGAACACCGGCCGCATAGGGGCCGAGCACCGCGCCCAACCGGCCTAGGCCTAAGCCCAAGCCTGTCCCTGTGACCCTCGCCTCAACCGGGAAGATCAGCGGCACCACCGCATAGAGGCTGGTGATGGAGGCGAACATAAAGATGCCCAGCACGCCCCCTACCGGCAGCAGCGTGCCCAGGCTGGCGGGAAGACTGGCGAACACGAGGGCTGTGAGAAAGCACAGCACCATCATCGATGCCCCGAACCGGCGCACGCCCAGCGCAAGTGCACCGAAGCCGAACACGAGACCCCCGACAATGCCGCCGCAATTCATCAGGACGGACGCCGAGACACCGAGAGTCGTGGAAAGCCCAAGGTCGACCAAGATCTTCGGCGTCCAGGTGATGAGGAAATAGAAGCTGAACATCACGCAGAAGAAGCCGGAACAAATGAGCGCGGTGTTGGCGCGCGTGCCGAACGCGAAGACAGAAAGCACGGCACGGCCCGTGTGCGCCCGTTCCGGCATTGCGTCCAGCTTCGCGCGTTGTGCGCGCACCAGGATGACGTTGATGCGCGGCAGGCTCGTCGCGTCTCCACGTTGCAAAAGATAATCCAGCGACTCCGGCAGAAGGCTGAGCATCAGCGGAATCATCAGTCCTGAGCATACCGCGCCGAACACAAACACCGCATGCCAGTCGTAGGCATGGAGCAGATAGACGGCAGCGACTCCGCCGAGCGTCGCGCCAACCGGATAGCCCGCGGCCATCAGCGACACCATCAGCGCGCGGCGTGTATCGGTCGAATATTCCGCGACCAGCGTGTTGGCCGAGGCCAGCATCCCGCCGATCCCGATGCCGGTGACAACGCGCAAAATGCCAAGCGTCGTAACATTGTCCGCGAAGCTCGATGCCGCCATGCCGAGCGTGATGACCGCGATGCACAGCAAGCACGTGGTGCGGCGTCCAAACAGATCGGCAAGCGGTGACAGAAACAGCGCGCCCAACGCCATACCCAGCGGCCCTGCCGAAAGCAGCAAGCCGATAGTTTCGGGCGCAAGGCTCCAGGCTTTTGCAATGTCGGGCGCGGTGAACGACATCGCCAGCACGTCGAAGCCGTCGATCATGTTGATGCAAACGCACACCAGCACGACCAGCACCTGATACCGGCTCATGGTGCCGGTGGAGAAGAAGGGTCTCACACCACTTGTTGTTTTTGCCGACATGCTTCCCCCTTTTTGGAGGACTATATACGGGTGGACCCCGTTCTCACCATTCATACGGTGTGCTGCGCCACTCGCCTTCTCGTTTTACGAGCTCGTAGCAATGATATGGATCTATGATTGATGTGGAACCCGGTCGCCATTCTTTCGGCCACTCGGTGCAGACACTTGTTAAGCAGAAACAAGCGACCCCATAATCTGCCAACTCAGGATCATTCGCGTCGGGGTACGGTTTAGCCACCAACATGACACGTGGATAGGTTTCCGATCCGGGAGCAACCACGTCGGCGAGCCGTAACGCGGTACGCATGTGTTCGTCATCGTTTGCCGAAGCGGCCACAAGTGCGCCCTTTGCTCTGTATCCCGGCTCGACGCTGAGAGATGTTCGGCGCGAATGCACCTCGACAGCCCTGCCATCCAGGAGAGAGGCGGGACCATCTAAACAGACAACAATGCTCTCTATTTTATTCGCATCGGCTTTGGCCCCCGGCGGACTGCCATCTGAGGTTCCCGTCACGCAGGAAGGATCAAAGCGTGCATCGACCGTGAGCGTGGAAAATAGGAACGCCCTCCGAATAGCGAACTCCGCGCCTTGGTAATCGTAGAAGTCGAGACCTAAACACTGCTGTTCATTCGTATCCGGTATGATTTTTTCCGGACATAACTCGCAACTGAATCGGCCGCATATGTCCATGCGCCCCGTTACGCGCACTGTGCGTTGTGCGTAACGGGCGGGGTCTTTCAGCAATTGTGCAAGAGTCACCCTTTCCGGCGCAGCGTCGGTTGCCGCGTAATTTGTGGTGGTGAGCGCCATCAGTATGGCCATAGCGACAAAGATCGACCGCATGTTTCCCCCAGCATCTTCCGGAAAATATATCCGGCTTTCGGCCAAGACGATGGCGCGTTCGCGGCGACTTCGTGGCCACAAAAACAAATGGCCCGGTTTGCACCGAGCCATTTTAAAAGACGAAGTTGGGTGGCCTACCTTCGCTAAAGCTCCGGCGGGCCACGACACTGTTTTGTTCTCTTAGAACAGCCCGACCACTTGGCCCGCTTCGTTCAAGCCGATGGCTTCCGCCGACGGCACTTTCGGCAGGCCCGGCATGGTCATGATCTCGCCGCAGATGGCGACCACGAATTCCGCTCCCGCCGACAACCGCACTTCGCGGATTTCGATGGTGTGGCCTTCGGGCGCGCCCTTGGCGGCCGGATCGGTGGAGAAGGAATACTGCGTCTTGGCCATGCAGATCGGGAGATGCTTGAAGCCTTCGTCCTCGAACTGCTTCAGCTGCGTCGCCGCCGAACCATCGATGAAGATGTCCTTCGCGCGGTAGATTTCCTTGGCAATCGTGCGCGCCTTCTCGGCAAGCGGTAGATCGTCCGCATAGAGCGGCTTGAACTTCGCCGCGCCGGATTCGGCGGCATCGACCACGTAACGCGCGAGTTGCTCCGCACCCTTCGAGCCATCGGCCCAATGGGTGCAGATCGCGGCCTTCACGCCGCGCGCTTCGCAATACTTCACGATGAGGTCGAGTTCGGCATCGGTGTCGGCGCTGAACTTGTTGATGCCGACGATCACCGGCACGCCGAACTTCGCGAGGTTCTCAAGATGGCGGCCGAGATTGACGAGGCCTTTTTCCAGCGCGGCGATGTTTTCTTTCGAGAGATCTTCGCGCTTCACGCCACCGTGGAATTTCAACGCGCGCGCCGTGGCGACAACCACGGCCGCAGCCGGCGAGAGGCCCGCCTTGCGGCATTTGATGTCGAAGAATTTCTCGGCACCCAGATCGGCGCCGAAGCCCGCTTCCGTCACCACGTAATCGGCGAGCTTCAAAGCGGTGGTGGTGGCGAGCACCGAGTTGCAACCATGCGCGATATTGGCGAACGGCCCGCCGTGCACGAAGGCCGGATTGTTCTCCAGCGTCTGCACCAAATTCGGCATCAGCGCGTCTTTCAACAACACGGTCATCGCACCGTCGGCTTTCAATTCGGAGGCGCGCACCAGCTTGCGATCACGCGTGGCGCCGATGACGATGTTGCCGAGGCGCTTCTGCAGATCGGCGACGTTGCGCGACAGGCAGAAGATGGCCATCACTTCGGAGGCCACCGTGATGTCGTAACCCGTCTGGCGCGGGAAGCCGTTGGCGACACCGCCAAGCGAGGCCACGATATCGCGCAGCGCGCGGTCGTTCATGTCGACCACGCGGCGCCATGCGATGCGGCGCAGATCGAGGTTCAAGCCGTTGGCCCAATAGATGTGGTTGTCGATCATCGCCGACAGAAGATTGTGCGCCGAGCCGATGGCGTGGAAATCGCCCGTGAAATGCAGGTTGATGTCTTCCATCGGCAC
>CAIYRG010000465.1 GCA_903928515.1 uncultured Alphaproteobacteria bacterium
ATTCGCAGCCATGATCGCCGGTGCCCTCGACGACGGCGATGGCGCCGGAGTTGCGCACGGCAAAACGTTCGCCCGCCACGCCTTGGAAGTAGGCTTCACCGGAAATGGCGCCGTAAAGCACGGTGTTGCCGGCGATGATGTTCTCGGTCGGCTCGCGCTTGGCCTCGGCCGGTTGGCGCACGACGATGCGACCGCCGGACAGACCCTTGCCGACGTAGTCGTTGCCGTCGCCGGTGAGTTCCAGGCTGACGCCGCGGGCGAGGAACGCGCCGAAGCTCTGTCCTGCCGTGCCGCGCAACTTGATCGCAATGGTGTCCTCGGGCAGGCCGACATGGCCGTAGCGGCGCGCAATCTCGCCCGACAGCATGGCGCCGACGGTGCGGTTGACGTTGCGCACGGTTTTCTCGATCTGAACCGGTGTGCCGTTCTCAAGCGCGGGCTTGGCGGCGGCGATCAACTCGTGGTCGAGCGCCTTCTCCAGGCCGTGGTTCTGCTTCTCGGCGTTGCTGATCTTGACGCCGGCAACGGCAGGGGACTGATAGAGGATGCGCGACAGATCGACGCCCTTGGCCTTCCAATGGCGGATCGCCTTGCTCATGTCGAGTTTGTCGACTCGACCGATCATCTCGCTGACGGTGCGGAAGCCTAGCTTGGCCATCCACTCGCGTACTTCCTCGGCGACGAAGAAGAAATAGTTGATGACGTGCTCGGGCTGGCCGGTGAAGCGCTTGCGCAGTACCGGGTCCTGGGTCGCGACGCCGACCGGGCAGGTGTTGAGGTGGCACTTGCGCATCATGATGCAGCCAGCGGCGATCAACGGCGCCGTCGCAAAGCCGAACTCATCAGCACCGAGCAATGCGCCAACGATGACGTCGCGGCCGGTGCGCAGGCCGCCGTCGACCTGGACCGCGATGCGACCGCGCAACGCGTTCAACACCAAAGTTTGCTGGGTTTCTGCGAGGCCGATTTCCCACGGTGAGCCGGCATGGGTGAGGGAGGTCAGCGGGCTGGCGCCCGTGCCGCCTTCGAAACCGGAAATCGTCACGTGATCGGCGCGCGCTTTGGCGACACCGGCGGCAACCGTGCCGACACCGACTTCCGACACCAGCTTGACCGAGATGCGGGCCTGGGTGTTGACGTTCTTCAAGTCGTGGATGAGCTGCGCCAGATCCTCGATCGAGTAAATATCGTGATGCGGCGGCGGCGAGATCAGACCCACGCCCGGCGTCGAGTGACGCACCTTGGCGATGTTCTTGTCGACCTTGTGGCCGGGCAACTGGCCGCCCTCGCCGGGCTTGGCGCCCTGGGCCATCTTGATCTGAATGTCGTCGGAGTTGACGAGATACTCGGCGGTCACGCCGAACCGGCCCGAGGCGACCTGCTTGATCGCTGAGCGCATCGAGTCGCCATTCGCCATCGGTTTGAAGCGATCGGTCTCTTCGCCGCCTTCGCCGGTGTTGGAGCGTCCGCCGATGCGATTCATGGCAATGGCCAGCGTCGTGTGCGCCTCGCGCGAGATCGAGCCGAAGCTCATCGCGCCGGTAGCGAAGCGCTTGACGATGTCCTTGGCCGGTTCGACTTCGTCGAGCGGGATCGCCTTGTCGGCGTACTTGAAGTCGAGCAGGCCGCGAATGGTCAGCAAACGCTCGCTCTGATCGTTGATGGTCTGGGCGAACGCCTTGTAGTCGTCCTTGGAATTGCCGC
>CAIYRG010000466.1 GCA_903928515.1 uncultured Alphaproteobacteria bacterium
CGGCGGCCGGATTTTCGGTAAAGAGGCCCACCGTGAGATCCTTGGCGGTGTAGATGACTTTGCCATCGACGCTCATCGTGCCGTCGCCCACCCCGAGGATGAGCCGGCGCATGATGACGCGCTTCAGATCGATCGCGTAGGTGACGATCTTGGCGGACGGCAACACCATGCCGGTGAATTTCACTTCGCCGACGCCGAGCGCGCGCCCTTTGCCGGGGCCGCCCATCCAGCCGAGGAAGAAGCCGAGCAATTGCCACATGGCATCGAGGCCCAGGCAGCCCGGCATCACCGGATCGTCCTGGAAATGGCATTTGAAAAACCAAAGCTCGGGATTGATGTCGAATTCAGCCCGCACGACGCCTTTGTCGCATTCGCCGCCCGCATCGGAAATCTGCGTGATTCGGTCGAACATCAGCATCGGCGGCAGGGGCAATTTCGCGTTGCCGGGACCGAACATTTCGCCTCGGGCGCAAGCCAACAGCGCCTGATAGTCGAACGAAGCGTTACGCACCTGTTTGTCCACCATGTTCTCCGGCGTTGCCCCCTCAAGGCATTGCGGCTCGGCTTCACGCCAAATCCGCTGTTACAGGCACGTCAGATGGCACATCCGTTCTCCCTTTGCCATATTAGAATATTTCTAATATGCTGGGAGCCTCACTCTATAAGAATGGGAGTTGCCGGGGGGCCTCGCAAGGTTTCCACGTCGGCTATCTTCCGCCAGTTTCCACCTTGGAATGGATTGGGTATTAGGTATACTACAACGGCTCTCAGGAAGAAGCATATGTCACCCGAACACACCGAAACCGCTCCGAACCTCGTCGAACGCCTGCGCCATGCGGGTTTGCGCCCCACGCGCCAACGCGTCGCGCTCGCCAACATCCTGTTCTCCAGCGGCCACCGCCATGTGACGGCCGAGTCGCTGCATGACGAGGCCGTTTCGGCCGGGGTGCCGGTTTCGCTGGCGACGATCTACAACACCCTGCACCAGTTCACGGATGCGAAGCTGTTGAGCCAGGTGGTGGTGGATGCCACGCGCACCTATTTCGACACCAACACCAACGATCACCATCATTTCTACTGCGAAGACGATTCCTCGCTGATCGACATCGAAGGCGAGCATATCGCCGTGTCGGGCGTGCCGACGCCCCCTAAGGGCTCCAAGGTCGATCGCGTGGACGTGATCGTCCGGCTGCGCCGCCACTAGGAATTCCTCGACTATTCATTGTCGCAAAAAATCTACTTAGAATTATTCTAAAGTAGTTGACTCCCCGCGTCTGAACCGGCACAGTGCCGATCCTGAATTTGGGGCTCGCGCTCACAGTTTTGTTTTTTAATGTCACAAGGAGAAATGCCATGGCCGCGTTGAAAGGATCGAAGACCTTCAACAACCTCAAAGAAGCGTTTGCCGGTGAGTCCCAGGCGAACCGCCGCTACCTCTACTTCGCACAAAAGGCCGACGTGGAAGGCTACAACGATGTGGCCTCAGTGTTCCGCTCGACCGCCGAAGGCGAAACCGGCCATGCCCACGGCCATCTCGAATATATGGAAGTGGTTGGCGACCCGGCGACGGGCGAGCCGATCGGCCCGACCGACAAGAACCTTCTCTCCGCCATCGTCGGCGAAACGCACGAATACACCGACATGTAGCCGGGCATGGCGCGCACGTCGCGTGACGAAGGCTTCGACGAGATCGCCGATTGGTTCGAGACGCTTGCAAAAGCCGAAAAGAGCCATGCCGGCCGCTTCCAGAAGGCGTTCGATACGCTCGGCAAGTAAAGCGCCCTAGCGTTTGTCGTTTCGGGGGAAGGGCATCGATCAGCGATTCCCTTCCCCCTTTGTTTTTGGCCTTTTGTTTTTGATCTCCTGATTTTCCATTCAAGCGGTTGAACCATGTCCAAAGAAGGCAGCCTGGAAGCGCCCACCCGTCACGCACTCGATTGGCGCAATCCGGATTTCTATGACGAAGCGAAATTGGACGCCGAGACGCGGCGCGTCTTCGACATCTGCCATGGCTGCCGCCGTTGCTTCAATTTGTGCGACTCGTTCCCGAGGCTGTTCGACCTGATCGACAATTCCAAGACGGAAGAACTCGACTCGGTCGATTCCAAAGATTTCACGAAGGTCGTGGAAGCCTGCACGCTTTGCGACATGTGCTTCATGACGAAGTGCCCTTACGTGCCGCCGCATCCGTTCAATCTGGATTTTCCGCATCTGATGCTGCGCTACCGCGCGGTGGAAGCGAAGAACGGCAAGAAGGATTTCACCGCGCGCCAATTGGCCGAGATGGATCGCAACGGCCGCATGGCGCAGTTGGTGTCGCCGCTGGCCAACTGGGCATCGGACAAAGACAACACGCTTATGCGTGGGCTGATGGAAAAGACCATCGGCGTGGATGCCCATGTCGAGTTGCCGAAATTCCACACCCGCACCTTCGTGCTGGCCGACCGCGGCGAGCCGATCAAAGCCAGCGACACCGCACCGGCCGCAGGCAAGCGCAAGGCGGCAATCTTCGCCACCTGCTTTGTGAACTACAACAAGCCGCACACCGGCATGGCGGCGCGCGCCGTGCTGAACCACATCGGCGTGGAAACCAAAGTGGCCTATCCCGGCTGTTGCGGCATGCCGTTTCTGGAGCAGGCCGAACTCGGCAAGGTCGCCGAACAGGCGGCCAAGGTTTCCAAAGAACTCTGCAAGCTGATCGACGAGGGCTACGACATCGTCACCCTCACCGCTTCGTGCGGCCTGATGCTGAAATCCGAGTGGGCGTTGATTGTCCCTGAAAACGCCGACGTGAAACGCCTGGCGGCAGCCACCTACGACATCGACGAATATGTGATCGCGATCTCCAAAGAGCACGGCCTGCCGCAAGGTCTGCAAGCGCTGCCCGAAGGCGTGACGGTGCACATGGCCTGCCATGCGCGCGCGCAGAACATCGGCTCCAAAGCCGCCGAGATGATGCGGTTGATTCCCGACACGCCGGTGGATGTGATCGAGCGTTGCGCCGGACATGGCGGCACCTTCGGCGTGCTGAAAGAAACGCATCCCATCGCGATGAAGGTCGGACGGCCTGTGATGCGGGCGGTGGAAAACCAAGCGCGCGGGCATGTGGTTTCCGATTGCCCTCTGGCGGCCAAGCATATCTTGCAAGGTGCGCAGGACATGGCCGAACGCGACGACAAAGAATTGCCGGCCCATGCGCCCGAGCATCCCATCGAGATTCTCGCCCGCGCCTATGGCCTGATCACGGATTGAGTAAAGGAGCACACCATGCCCGCTGAACAACACCGGCTGACGCCGCAGGACATCTTGCCCACCGATGTCTACACGAAAGAGCGCGCCGAGCATCGCGCGCGCCTCATCGCGCTGAAGAAAGACCGCCGCGTCTCGGTCGGGCCCTACGCCACGTTCTATTTCGAAAATTACGACACGATGTGGCAGCAGGTGCAGGAAATGGTGCGCATCGAGAAAGGCGGCGAGGCGCAGGTGCCCGACGAATTGGCGGTCTACAATCCGCTGATCCCGCAAGGGCGCGAGCTGATCGCCACGATGATGCTGGAGATCGACGATTCGGTTGCGCGCACGCGCATCTTGAAGACGCTGGCGGAAATTGAAGAAAGCGTGTTCTTCGATTTCGGCGGCACGAAATTGAAAGCCACACCGACCGATTACGAAGACCGCACAACGCCCGACGGCAAAACCTCATCGGTGCATTGGGTGCGCTTCAGCTTTCCGCCCGAACTGGTGTCCGCGTTCCGCGCGCAGGATTTCGGCGAGATCGTGCTGGGCTTGTCGCATCCGAACTACCGCCACATGGCGGTGCTGTCGCCGGAAACGCGCAAGGCCCTGTCGCGGGATTTTGATTGAGCCTTTCTTTTCCTTCCCCGTCCTCACGGGGGAGGTGTCGAGCCGCTAGCTTTTCTTAGGCGCGCAGCGACGGGCCTCACTTCCCGCCTGGGAAAAGTTCCACATGGCTCTCGCCGGTGCGGCCGAAATAGACCGCACGGCGTCCCGCCAACGACACGATGTAATCCACACAGCCGGCGTCAGCGATGCGCTCGCAGAATTGCGTGTACGTGATCGCGCCGGCTTGGCTGGCGCGCACCGCGGCTTCAACGCCTGATGGCGAAAATGCCGTCGCTATGGCGTTCGTAAGCGGCGCGCACGGCGTGACGATAGTTTCGCCGTTGGGCAGATAATAGGTCTTCTCCGAACGACAGAGATCGGCGCGATAACGCTCGAAACCCGCCTCATTCAGCATCATCACGATTTGCGGAAACGCCATCGTCGCCGTGTCGGATGCTTCGGTGCATTCTTCCGCTATCGCTTTCACAAGCGCGTTCATCGTCACAATTCCTCAGAGCTTCATCTGGCCATTTTGGATTTTGGCGAACAGATCCGCTGTTAGCGGCACGAACGCCCCGCTCGCATCGCGCACATAAAGCGGATCGGTGATCTTGCCCGGATCATAACCTTCCGCCTGCAAGCCGACCTTGGTTTGCTTGAAGGTGGTGGTGGCGGCGATTTCTTTCTGGAAGCGCAAGAAGATCGGCCGCGCATAGGCGGGCAGATTCTTTTGCAGATGCTGGGCTAAGCCCGCCAAATCGAGCGACGGATCGGCCACGAGGGCCGCCAAGCCCGCCTTGCCTTCATCGCCCGGCACAGCGACGCCATAGACATTGGCTTCGCGACTCCCGGCAAAGCTGGACAGCGCTTCAGCCACTTCGGAGGTCGCCACGTTCTCGCCTTTCCAGCGGAACGTATCGCCGGTGCGATCGACGAAATAGAAGTAGCCGTGTTCATCGCGGCGCATCAGATCGCCGGTACGAAACCACGCATCGCCCTTTTTGAAGGTGTCGCGGAGGATTTTCTTCTCGGTGTCGGCATTCTGCGTGTAACCGTCGAAGCGCTCGCGCGCGACGTTCTGGTTGATCGCGCCAATGGCCTCGCCGGGCTCGCCGTCATCGGTCTCAATGCAAAGCCCGTTTGCCCCACGCACCGGGGCCTGTTTCTCGACATCGTATTTCACGAGACGGATTTTCTGAACGGAGCGCGCATACCACGGCACGCGGCCGATGGCCCCGACATGGCCGTCATACGAGATCATGCCGACATTGCCTTCGGTAGCGCCGTAGAACTCCATGATGTGCGGAATGGCGAAACGCTCTTTGAATTTCGGCCAGATTTCGGGACGCAATCCGTTGCCGATAGCGATGTTCAGATTGTGCGCGCGCTCGAAAGGATGCTCCGGCGTGTTCAACAGATAGCGGCAAAGCTCGCCGATATATTGGAATACGGTGGGCTTGTAGCGGTGGCAATCGTCCCAGAATTCGGTCGCGGAAAACTTCGTGCGGATCACAAGGGAGCCGCCGCCCATGAACACCGGCCCCAACGCGCAGATGCCGCCCGCGGAATGATAGAGCGGCAGCACGTCATACATGCGGTCATCCGGCTTCGCATTCACAGCACCCTGGAATCCCGCCATGATGTGCAGCACGCGCATATGCGAAAGCTGCGCGGCTTTGGGGAGCCCTGTGGTGCCCGACGTGTAGATATACATCGCCGGATCGCGGCAGAAGACCGGCACGCGCGTGGCCGGATCGAGTGCCGCGCCCGATTGCGTAGCCAATGCGGAATCCAGATCCTCATTGCCGGGTTGCGAACCGCCGATGCCCCAGACGGTGGGATGGATTTGCAGCGCCGAATAGCAGCTCGCGTAATTCTCGACGAGTTCGGCACCGAGAATGAGATGCCGCGCGCCCGAAATGTTGATGGAATGGGCAAGGCCCGCGGATTGCTGATTGGTGTTGATGAGAGCGGCGACCGAACCGTTCTTAATGAGGCCGAGCCAGGCCATGATATATTCGGGGCAGTTCTCCATCAGGATCGCGACGGGCACGCCCTTGGCAAGCTTCTGCGACGCGGCCCAACGGGCAAAGCGGTTCGCGCCCGCATCCAATTCGGCATAGGAGACGATACGCGCGCCCATCAGGATCGCGGGCGCGTTCGGCCTGTAGCGCGCATGGTGCTCGACCCAATGGGCAATTGTGAGCTGCCTATCCGGATCGACCTGATGGGTGATCAGCAAGGTGCGGGCAATCGCGGCCACGAAAACGGCGTCGCGCGTCAGCGCTTCGGGCAATGCCATCGGCGAATCCCTCCCTGTTATGCGGCCAAGGGAAGCATAAGTGGCCCGGTAGCTGCCAGTTGCTGTAAACAGCGGGTTCATGACGAACGCGACCAACAATCCCCCTGGAGAACCCGAAACGCTCGATTTGCGCGGGCTGAAATGCCCTATGCCCGCGCTTCTGGCGCGCCGAGCCCTGACAAAGGCAAACCCTAGTGCGGTGTTCGCGGTGCTGACCGACGATCCGATGGCGCCGGTAGATGTGCCGCACATGGCCCATCAGGAGGGCTATGAGCTTGTGAGCCTGACACGCGAGGGCGATCAAGCGCGGATGATCCTGCGCAAGCCAGGGTGAGCTGAACTATCGCTTCGCGTGCGCTCGCTTCTTGGGCGCGGCAGGTTTGGCTGGAGCCGTTGGCGCTGGCGCGGCAGCGGCAAGTGCTGGAGCCGCATCGGCCGCCGGTGCCGGAGCGGGCGCTTCGCCGACCGGTACAGCGGCAGCACTTTGCGCCAAATTCACCGCCGTGATCGCGTCCTCAAAGCCGTTCATCGGCAGATCGACGAGGATCTTCTGGTTGTCGGCGATGGGGAATGCGATCTGCACCGAACCCGCGCTCAACAGATCGCTCCAATTGTCGTCGGTCAGCGAGGCGGCGGCGATACATTCCTTGTCGGTGCAATTGCGCACCGGCGTGCGAAGCGTGTGCGAACTGTCGATCCGCAGCGAGATCACATCGCCCGCATGCACCGTGGGCGGCAGGCGCAGCATCAACGCGGCGCGATGCAGCGCGCCCAGCACGCCGAAATTGGCAGCGAGCAGCACCTGATCCGGCTTTCCGGCAACGGGGATTTCCTGGTTCACGCGGCAGGCATTGCCCGAGATTTGCGTGGCGGGATCAACCGCCGTGCCGGTGGCCGCTGTGTCCTGCGGCGCGGACGCGCCCGAGGCCGAGCAGATCAAACGCCACGATCCAAACTTGGCGACGCCGACATAACCCGGCTTCACATCTGCTGCGAGCTGGTCTGTAGAATCGGTAGCTTCGGGCGAAAGTCCGGCAGAGGACACGACGCCATGCGGACGGAACACAAAGAACACGCCCACGGCGCAAACCAGGACCACGGCTCCGGCGATGAGCGCTCGACTCTGCATGACTTCTCCGTCCGCCCCAAAGCCTTCCGGGAAGGCGGGAGGTTTAGGGAGTTCGGGAAAGGCAATCAAGTTTTGGGGAAGTTTGGGGCCAGCGTTCGGGATTCGCGGCCCGATTACGTGCCTTTTGGGGAAACCGGAGGCGGCGGGACACCCGGCGGCGATGCGGAGGGCTGCGCTCCCAAATGGTTCAACACGTCTTTGGCCTCGATGGCGGAAGGGTCGTTCGCGGCTTGGGCGGCGTTGAACATCACGATTTCGGCATAGGCCGTGTAGCGCGTGGTCGGGAACGAGTCGCCGAAACCTTGAGGGCCATCCCAGCCCGACCAATACCAGGGACCCGAGCGCGAACCGTGTCGCCAGCCACCCCAGCGATCATAAGGACCAAAGCCGGTGTCACTCGGGTCATAAGAATTTTTCGCTTCGGTATCGCGATCCTCGAAACGGAAATGCGTAAAGCCGGCCTGCTGCGTGACTTCGGCCGCACGGCGCAGAAGATAATCCTCAACATCGTTACGATGCGTCGAAATCCCCCCGGAGAAGGTGATGCGATAGCGGTTTTGCGCGAGTTGCTTATCGCTAAATCCGACGCCGCCTTCCACTTCTTGCGGATGATATGGCGGCACGGTCTGACACGCGGCGAGCACGAGACCTGCGATCACCACGCAACCGGCAGTTCGCATCTTGCGCGCGAAGATATTCGCAAACATCGCTCTCTCCCTTTGGGTGAGCATCTTACCGTTCTGCCTCACAGCTGAAAAATTGTGATTGCGTAATTTGGGCTTGGGCCGGGGCATTGCGCGCGCAGGCTGCGCACAATATAACTGACCCTTCAGTCATTAAGAAAAATCGCCATGGCCAAGCCCGCATCACCTTCGCGTTCAAGCTCCGCAATTGCCAAGCGGCCGCTTGCGCGTGCGCCCACGCGCGAACGCGGGGCCAACCCGACATCGTTGCGCTGGCAGAGGCGCAAGGACGCAAGGCCGGAAGAGATTCTCACCGCAGCACTCGGCATCTTCGCGGAAAAGGGCTTCGCCGCGACACGGATGGACGATATCGCCGCGCGCGCAGGCGTGACCAAGGGCACGATCTATCTCTATTTCAAAAGCAAGGATGCGGTGTTCGAGGCGCTGTTGCAGCAAACGCTGGTCGCCAAGCTCACCGGCATCGGCGAAATGATCCGCGCGCATAACGGTTCATCGGCCGCTTTGCTGACGCTGATCCTGTGCAGCATCGGGCAATTCCTCGCCACCAGCGAGTTGGCAGTGCTGCCGAAAATCGTCATCGCAGAAGCGGGGAACTTTCCCGAACTGGCGCGCTTTTATCGCCACCAAGTGATCGAACGCGGATTGGCGCTGCTGGGCGGCGTCATTGAGAAAGGCATCGCACGTGGCGAGTTCAAGCCGATGCCGGTGGTCCACGCAGTGCGGCTGTGCGTGGCGCCCTTGTTGCTATCGATGATCTGGCGCAGCGTGTTCGAGCGCTTCGATTCCACGCCTTACGACTATTCCGGCCTCATCGATTTTCATTTGCAAACATTGCTCACGGGATTTGCTCCGCTTCAGGAGAGCGCGCGATGACATCTTTCAAAATCACCGCAGCGATTGCTCTGATCTGCGCACCGCTTCTCACCGGCTGCAACAAGGACACCAACGAAGGCTGGCTTGGTTATATCGAGGGTGAAGATGCGCTGATCGCACCGCCGCAACCGGGCTGGGTGACGAGCCTTGACGTGACGCGCGGCCAGGCCGTACAGCCCGGCGATCTTCTGTTCACGCTCGACAATGTGCGCGAGGAAGCCGCACGCGACAACGCGAAGGCGGCCGTGACCACCGCGCAAGCCACATCTAAGCAGACGCAAGCCGACGTACAGCAGAACACAAAGGCGCTGGAGCGCCAGCAAGGCCTGGTGAAAATCGGCGGCACGCCACAGCAGGCCGTCGAACAGGCGCAGGATGCGGCGGCCTCGGCGCACGCGCGACTGGAGCAAAATCACTCCCAGGAAGATTCCGCCAAGGCGCAGCTCGCCAGTGCGGAGTTCAATCTTTCCGAACGCGAAGTGCGGTCGAAAGTGGCGGGCCGCGTGGAAGACACCTATTTCCGCGCCGGTGAATACGCCAATGCCGGCGCGCCCGTGGTTTCCATTCTGCCGCCCGAGAACGTCTATGTGCGTTTCTTCGTGCCCGAGGCCGCACTCAGTGGGCTGTCGCAGGGGAGCCGCGTGCATGTCGGTTGCGATGGCTGTCCGCCCGATCTCACCGCCACGATCGCCTTCATCGCGCAGAATTCGGAGTTCACCCCGCCCATCATCTACAGCGTGCAGAACCGCTCGCGCCTCGTCTTCAAGGTGGAAGCGCATATCGACAACGCAGCCTATCGCGACAAACTGCGCCCCGGCCTTCCTGTTGACGTGCATATCGCCGCGCAGTGATGAGCACGCCACTCGCCATCGACGTGCACGGGCTGACCAAACGCTTCGGCAAGAACATCGCCGTGAACGGCATCGATATCCAAGTGCCCGAAGGACAAGTGTGGGGTTTTGTGGGGCCCAACGGCAGCGGCAAGACGACGACCATCCGCATGTTGTGCGGCTTGCTAAAGCCCGACGCGGGCACGGGCCAATGTTTGGGCGTGGACATCAAGCGCGAGACCGAAACGATAAAGCGCCAAGTCGGTTACATGACCCAGAGATTTAGCTTCTGGGACGATCTTACCGTGCGCGAGAATCTGGAATTTACCGCGCGCATGTATGAGATGCCGGATGTGCAGGCCACGGTGCGTCAGACGCTGGAGGATTTTCAGCTCACCAAACGCGCCGACCAATTGGCGGCGCAACTCTCAGGCGGTTGGAAGCAGCGTTTGGCGCTCGCCGCGTGCATGCTGCACAAGCCGAAGCTGCTTCTGTTGGATGAACCGACGGCGGGCGTCGATCCGCAGGCCCGGCGCGATTTCTGGGAAGAGATTCATCGGCTGTCGTTGAAGGGCCTGACGGTTCTCGTCAGCACGCATTACATGGACGAAGCCGAGCGCTGCGACCGCATCGTCTATATCTTGCACGGCAATATCGTGGCGCGCGGCACCGTGCCGGAAGTCATCGCGCAGGCCGGGCTTCTCACCTTCGTGGTGAAGGGCGCGGATGTGCGCCGCTACATCGAGCAACTGTCCGAGGCCGATGGTGTGCTGCATGTCGCGTTCTTCGGCGCACTGCTGCATGTGTCGGGTCGTGACCGCGCCAAGCTGGAAGCGGCCGTGGCGCCGTTGCGCGGGCAACCGAGCATCAGCGTGGAAGAAGTGCAGACCAGCCTGGAAGACGCCTTCATCGATCTGCAGAGCGACAAGGTCACATGAGCGCGTTCTCGGCCCGCCGCTTCGCTGCCATTCTGCTCAAAGAGTTCACGCAAATGCGGCGCGATCGCGCCACATTCGCGATGATGCTCGGCGTGCCGATCATGCAGCTGTTTCTGTTCGGCTTCGCCATCAACAACGATCCCAAGCGCCTGCCGACTTCAGTGGTGATGGCAGACCAAGGCCCCTATGGCCGCGCCGTGGTGGCCGCGCTCTACAATTCCGATTATTTCGAGATCGTCGGGCAAGCGCACTCGCCGGCGGAAGCCGAACGCTGGCTGGATGAAGGCTCGGTCGCGTTCTCGGTGGAAATTCCCGCCGACTTCACGCGCGATCTGGTGCGCGGCCAGCAACCGCAAATTCTCATCCAGGCCGATGCCAGCGATCCCACGGCGGCCGCCAACGCACTCGCCGCCGCGTCGCAATTGGCGGCCACCGCGTTGAAGGACGATCTTGTTGGGCCGCTGGCGGGGCGCGCGCAAACCTCGCCCTTCGATATCGTGGTGCAGCGCCGCTACAATCCCGAAGGCATCACCCAATACAACATCGTGCCGGGGCTTCTCGGCGTGATGCTGACCATGACGATGGTGGCCATCGCCGCGATGGCGATGACGCGCGAGCGCGAACGCGGCACGCTGGAAAATCTCCTCGCCATGCCCGCAAGCCCGTTCGAAGTGATGATGGGCAAGATCGTGCCCTTCATCGTGATCGGTTATGTGCAGGTGAGCATCGTGCTGTTGGCGGCGCATTACGTTTACAAAGTGCCGATGCTGGGCTCGATTGGGTTGTTGCTGGGTGCGGTGGGATTGTTCGTCGCCGCGTTGCTGGCGGTGGGCTTCACCTTCTCCACCTTCGCCAAGAGCCAGCTTCAGGCGATGCAAATGTCGATGTTCTTTCTGCTGCCGTCGATATTGCTGTCGGGCTTTGCCTTCCCGTTTCGTGGCATGCCGGATTGGGCGCAATATATCGGCGACATTTTCCCCGCCACATATTTCCTGCGCATCGTGCGCGGCATTCTGCTCAAGGGTAATGGCTTCGACCAGATCTGGCCGTCGCTATGGCCCTTGCTGATCTTCACCGCCGTGTCGGTGACCGCCGCGATGCTGCGCTATCAGCGGACGCTGGATTAAGGCTTCACTATCCCAGATCGGTATACCGGCAATCGCTCTAACCATGTCGGGTTGGCCCTTTGCCGAAGATATTTTATATCGGGGTTTTCAGTCAGAAATTCGTGAAGCTGTCCGGGGTGAACGTTCCAATCACCGTCAAATCGTCCACCTTTAATCGTGACTTGTAAATCGCTTTGGCGCGACGTCGCGTCCCTTTCTCCGCGCGCGGTTGATACTCGATCCGTACCGAATGTCCCGCGATCGTTTCGGAAATAGTTCTCTCTATACGGCGAAGCAGAAAAGATTTCGGGGCAATACCTTCGAACGTGGCTGCCAAAGGTGCCCACACCCAATTCAATTCCGGTGGAAGATTGTGCGGCATAATTATTTTGAGTTAAGGCGCCATTTCGAGGAACACGCTGCCGAGTGACGGCTCGTAGCCGCTGAACGGCGGACATTCCTTAAATTTGTTTTTGGCCAAAAGATGCAGCGCACCTTCATTGCCCTGGCCTGTTTCCACCCGCAGCCAACGCATGCCGAAGCGCCGCGACGTTTCGATGATCTTCGCCATCATCTGCTGACCGATGCCTTGGCGGCGTGCATCGGGGGTCACGTAGAAATTCTGAATCTCCGCTTCGCGGTCGCCGCCCATCAAAATCGCCGCGCATGCCACGATCTGTTTGCCATTGCGCGCAACCAGCACAACGTTGTCGGACGAAGAAAGCGCCGCGAAGCCTGCGGGGTGACCGACATAGGGTTCGGCCTCTTCGAGCAGTGCACGCACATCATCTTGTGTTGCAGACTCTTCCGTGATCCTCGCCATGTTCCCCGCCTATGAATTGTTCCGTTTACGAATTGATTCAAAGTTTAAGAAAAATGCCCCGCCGTTTTCAAATCCGTTTTGAAACATCGTGATTTACAAGCATAGTTACGTTGAGGGGATATTCCGCGTGCGCTTAGTTATCAGAGTAACCGTATTGGCCTTGGGGGCGATGGCGCTTTGTGCGTGTGCCGGAAATCCGTCAAACGTTAACGCCCTCGCCGTTTACGCGCCGGCCCATGCGCCATTCGTTAACGCCGACGATATTCCGCAGCTTGTGCGGTTGGAACAGCCGAAATCCTGCGCGCTCTATGCGCGGGAACGTTCCGGCATCGACATCCATGGCGATGCCGACGATTGGTGGGACAAGTCCGCAGGCCACTTCGCCCAGGAAAACCGGCCGAACGTGGGCGCCGTGATGGTGCTGTTCGGCTATGCCGGCGAGAAACGCGCCCATCTCGCCGTGGTCAGCAAAGTCGTCTCCTCGCGCGAAATCCGCGTCGATCACGCCAACTGGCTGGAGGACGGCAACCTCTATTTGAACTCGCCGGTGGTGGACGTGAGTCTCAACAACGATTGGAGCGAGGTGAAGGTGTGGAACACCCGCGACGGTCATATGGGCGGCAACGGCTACGCGGTGAAGGGCTTCATCGCCCCCTATGGCCCGGCCCTGGCGGCCAATTCCATCCCCGCCGCCGCCCACTGACGGAGGCCGATTCGGCCCTTAAAGCCCCCTCGGCGCTATCGGTTGTGCCCGGAAATCCCGGAAATTTCGGGGATTGTGAAATAAATTCAACGTTTAAGCAGAATTTGCGTCACCCCCTAGAGACCGGCGAGGCTTAAGTCTATTTTCCGCCGCCTTCGGGGCATCCGCCCCTTTTTAGGATTCGCCGTGCGCCAAGCACCGCAGCGACGCAAACAACCGATAAGCGTTTCTTCGCTTTGGGGATGCATGATCCCGCGGACGTATTTCCGGACACAAAATTCGTGAACGATCTCAGTTCTTCCATTGTCGTCCCCGCGCACGATAGCGGGCACGGTGGCGCACATCGCGAAGGCCTACGTCATCCCAAATGGCAACGGCAGACCGGGCTGACTCTGGGTGCGCTAGGCGTCGTCTATGGCGATATCGGCACCAGCCCGCTCTACACCATGCGCGAATCCGTGCGCGCAACGGGCGGCGATTTTCCACCGCACCTCGCCATCATGGGCGCGGTGTCGCTGATCTTCTGGTCGCTCACCATAGTCGTGACGCTCAAGTACATCATCTTCGTTCTGCGCGCCGACAACAAAGGCGAAGGCGGCGTGCTGGCGCTGGCCGCCCTCGCGCATCGCTCACCCGGTCTGTCACGCTCTATCAAAGGGCTAATCAGCTTCTCCGCCGTGATGGGCTTGGCGCTATTCTTCGGCGACGGTCTGCTGACGCCAGCCATCTCGGTTCTCTCCTCGGTGGAAGGCTTGACGGTGGAGAACCACCACTTAGCCCCGCTGGTGCTGCCCATCACCCTGCTGATCCTCGTAGGTCTGTTCGTGATTCAAAGCCACGGCACCGCGCGCATCGGCCGGTTGTTCGGCCCCGTCATGGTGGTTTGGTTCATCACCATCGGCATTCTGGGCCTGCATTCGCTAGTCCAAACGCCGAGCGCGCTGGAAGCCATGAACCCGTATTACGCGCTCAATCTGTTCGTGCGCGAACCATGGGCGGCATTTGTATCGCTGGGCTCCGTTATCCTGGCCGTCACCGGCGTGGAAGCCCTCTATGCCGATATGGGCCATTTCGGCAAACGCGCCATCCGCCAAGCCTGGCTCGCCATTTCGCTGCCCTGCCTCACGCTGAATTATCTCGGCCAGGGCGCGCTTCTACTGCGCGATCCCCATGCCATCGAAAACCCCTTCTTCAATCTCGCGCCCGGCGTTCTGCACTATCCGTTGGTGGCATTGGCCACCGTCGCCACCGTGATCGCCAGCCAGGCCGTGATCTCGGGCGTGTTCTCGATCACCAGCCAATCGGTGCAGCTCGGCCAATTGCCGCGCATGGAAATCCGTCACACCTCGGCCACCGATTACGGCCAGATCTATGTGCCGCGCGCCAACGCCATGATGCTGATTGGCGTTATCGCCATCGTGCTCATCTACAAAAGCTCAGACGCGCTGGCCGCCGCTTACGGCTTCGCCGTGACCGGCATGATGATGATCACGGGTTGGCTGCTGCTGATCGTCGCCATCAAGCAATGGCATTGGAAGAAGCGCTATTTGATCCTCGTCTTCGGCGTGATGCTGGTCGTCGACATGACATTCTTCGCGGCGGTATCGTTGAAAATCTTCGAAGGCGCGTGGTTGCCGATCGCGATCGCCGCTTGCGCCTACTTCATGATGGAAACCTGGCGCATGGGCCGCCGCGCGCTTCTGGAGCGCATCTACGGCCAAGGCCTGTCGATGGATTTGTTCTTGGAGCGCGCCGACAAGACGCCGATCCGCGTCTCGGGCACCGCCATCTTCTTCACACCGCGCCTCGACGAAGTGCCCGGCGCGTTACTGCACAATCTCAAGCACAACCAAGTGCTGCACGAGCGCGTTGTGCTGCTGCAGGTGAATGTCGACGACACGCCCTTCGCCGCGCCGGAACGGCGGATCGACGTCACCAAACTGGGCAAGGGCTTCTACACGATGACGGTGCATTTCGGCTTCTTCGAAGAGCCCGATGTGCCGCGCGTGCTGGAGCAGGCGCGCGCCCATGGCCTGGCCATCGATCTCGACACCACGACGTTCTTCATTCGCCGCGAGACCATCGTGCGCGCCAAGCGCTCGGATTTGAAGCCGTGGCGCGCGTGGTTGTTCATCAAGCTTTCGGGATCGGCCCTTGAGGCCGCGCAGTTCTTCCGTCTGCCGCCCGGACGCGTGGTCGAACTCGGCACACAGATCGAAATTTAAGCCGGAAGAGTTGGGCGAAAAATCTGGCGAAGGCCAAGCCCCGCGAACCCCAGACGGGAAGCCCGATGCGGTATCTGATTGTTCTGGCGCTGGTGGTGGCAGCCACCGCCTTGGAATCGAGCGGTGACGCATTGGTGAGGCTGGGCCTGTTTGAGCGTCTAGGAACGGCGCGCATAGCCACGTTGGCTGGTGGCGCGGTTCTTCTGTTCGGCTATGGGCTTTTGCTGAACTTGGCTCCCATGCCGTTCAGCCGGATCGTGGGCCTTTATATCGCCACCCTGTTCGTGGTGTGGCAGGCCGTCAGCTACTTCGCCTTCAAGACTCTTCCCACCCCGCCGATCCTACTCGGTGGCGCACTCATCATTGCAGGCGGTCTGGTGGTCACCTTTTGGGAACCAGCCCCACAAGTCTAAGCCAGCCGGTAGACCAGCGCCTTGAGATAGGCCGACTCCGGCAAGGCCGGATGCACGGGATGATCCGCGCTTGCGCCTGACTGATGGATCAGCGTGGCGGAGGCATGATCCGAACGGGCGATGCCGGCCGCACATTCCAGTGCGAAACGCTCCGCCGAGATGTTGTGCGAGCACGAAGCGAGCAACAGATAGCCGCCGGGTGCCGTGAGCGTGGCGCCAATGCGCGCCAGCTTGCGATAGGCGCGCGCGCCCGATTCCAAATCCTTCTTGGCGCGCACGAAGGGCGGCGGATCGCAGATCACGACATCGAAGCGCTCGTTCGCGGCACGCTTTTCCAATTCCACCATCGCGTCGGCCTTCACGGCATGGCATTTCTCGCCCACGCCGTTTTCTTCCGCAGCCTTCATCGCCCACGCCAAAGCAGGTTCGGACGCATCGAGAAATGTCACATGCTGCGCGCCTGAGGCGGCAGCAAGAACGCCAAAGCCACCAGTGTAGGAAAACGCATCCAGCACGTTGGCGCCCTTCGCCAGTCTGGCGACGAAAGCGCGGTTGTCGCGCTGGTCGAAATACCAGCCGGTTTTCTGACCGCCCGAGAGATCGGCCAGATAATTGATGCCGTTCTCCTGCACGGTCAGCGGCGAAGGCGGCGCGCCTTTCACGACGCGCACTTCCGCATCCAAACCTTCCAGCGTGCGCGACGGCGCGTCGTTGCGCAGCAAAACATGTTTGGGTGCGATCACCTGATCGAGTGCAGCAAGGATTGCGTCTTCCAGCAAATCCATGCCGGCGGTGGTGATCTGCACCACGCAAGTGTCGCCGAAACGATCGATCACAAGGCCCGGCAAGCCATCGCCTTCGGCATGCACCAGCCGATAGAACGGTGCGTCGTAAAGCTTGTCGCGCAAGGCCAACGCGGCGCGCAAGCGCTCGGCGAAGAACCCGGCATCGAAAGGACGCGGCGTTTTGTTGAGAAGCCTTATGGAGATGAGGCTTTTCGGATTGAAATAGCCCGCGCCGATCACCGTGCCATCAGGCGCGGCGAGACTGACGGCGGTTCCCGGCGGCAGCGCCTTGGCGGCCGCATCCATCGTGATTTCGTTGGAAAACACCCAAGGGCTGCCCAGACGCAGGCGTGCGCTTTCACGGGATTTCAGGCGGATAACGGGGTTTTTGGTCATGATTGCTGTGACCAACAGGATTTCGCACCCGATGTCCAGTTCCGCCGCTCCGCCATAACAAAACGCGCGCGAGAGGGCCTCGCGCGCGCTTGTTTCAGATCAGCCTTGGAAGACGGCTTAATACGCGTATTGGCCGGTCACTTCCCATTCCTGGTTGCTGATGTTGGTGACTTCGGCGGTGAAATCCTTGCCCGACGTCGTCGCGCCATCGAGGAAGTTCGCCACACCGTCGTGCAAGCCGCCGGTGCCCTTCACGGCAATGCCGTTAAGCTTCTTGTCCGACGTCAACGTCATCTCGAAGCCGATCTTGTCGGCCGAACCCGCCATCGTGATCTTCGACGGTTCGTTCGCGCGCAGTAGGCGATTGGAGAGCGTGCATTGGCCTGGACCCGGCGTTTGCGTGGTCGCGTGTTCGAAGGTCAATTCAAACACGACTTGGTCGGGACGACCCGTGCCGGTGTTCTTCTGATAGTCGAAATGCACAACCATCGCGCCGCCGCCTTTGCAGACGAGCTTCGCACCCGCATCGGCCGTGACGGCCGGCGCACCCGCCGCTCCGCCCGCAACCGCACCCGGTGTGGGCGCTTCCACGATGGCGCCCGGAATCGCCGCACCGCTGGAGACATAGCGCACGAAGGCGGCTTCCGCCTGCTGGATGGTGGGGCGGCAACCGGAGAAGAACGTGCCGCAGCCTGCCTTAAAATCGAATTGCATTGCACCATTGCGGCCATAACCCTCGGGCACTTTGCTGATCGTGAAGATCAGATCCGTGTCGCCAAAGGGAAGGCGCGTCTCGGTGGAGATGACGGTGTCGCTCTGCTCCATGATGGGGAACACGCTGTTGTCCATCACCCAGCGCACGGCGCGCTTCCATTTGGCGTCGCAATCCGCGCCGGCCGTACAGGTGATCTTGGGCGTATCGGCGGCGTGGGCCGCAGGCGATGCCACGGCGCAGACCAAGAGCGTCAGCGCCAACCCCAGAACTCGCTTCATGAAAAATACCCTTTTATCTTCTGTCGCTTGGCCGCTGTTTTGGCCCGGCCTTAAATCCCTGATTGGGGGGCACCTTAAAAGGCCCTGCCCGCCAACGCCATACGGCGGTCCCCGTGGCGGGTGTTACATCTTGTAAAGACGAATTACGGAGCAAAACCAGCCTTTGTCAAAGGGTTGACCCCGTAGGACGACCGCGCGACAAGAAAAAGCCGAAGGCTCAAAAGCAAAAACAAGCCCGGGGGGAATTGTGGTCACCAAACAGCGATCCACCAATCCGCGATCTGGGGGGCATTTGCGTCTCGCCGTCGATATTGGCGGCACCTTCACCGACCTTGCCGCGTTCGACGAAAGCGCCGGCCGGTTGACGTTCGGAAAAGCGCTTTCCACCCATCACGCGCTGGTGGAAGGCATTCAGAACACGCTGGACGATGCGGGCGCCGATGTGAAGGACGCCTATCTGTTCCTGCACGGCTCCACCATCGCCATCAACACGCTGCTGGAACGCACCGGCGCGAAAACCGCGCTGCTGATTACGCGAGGTTTCCGCGACGTGTACGAGATCGGCCGCATCAACCGGCCCGATTCCTACAATCTGTTTTTCCAGAAACACGAGCCGTTGGTGAAGCGCTCGTGGCGGCACGAGGTGAACGAACGGCTTATGGCCGACGGTTCGGTGCACGAAGAATTGGACGAGCCCCACGTGCGCGCCCTGGCGAAGGATCTGCGGACGCGCGGCGTGGAAGCGGTGGCGATTTTGCTGCTGCACTCCTATCGCAATGCAGCGCATGAGAGCCGCGTGAAAGAGATCATCGCGGAAGAAATTCCCGGCGTGTTCGTTTCCGCGAGCCACGAGTTGAGCCAGGAATATCGCGAGTTCGAACGCGCATCGACCGTGGTGGCCAACGCCTATATCGGCCCGCGCGTGGATCGCTATTTGGGCGAACTCGACCAGCATCTGCGCCAACGCGATTTCTCGGGCGATTTCTTCACCGTGCAATCGACCGGCGGTTTGTTTCCGGCCTCCGAGGCCCGCGCGCAATGTGTACGTATGCTGGAATCCGGCCCGGCCGCGGGCGTGATCGGCACCCAGGCTTTGTGCAAGCAGCTTGGCTTTTCCGATGCCATCGCCTTTGACATGGGCGGCACCACGGCGAAGGCCGGCGTGATCTTGAACGGCCAGCCGCTCATCACAGGTGCGGCGCTGATCGGCGGCTATGAACGCGCGCTGCCGATCCAGATTCCGATGATGGATATTTTCGAGGTGGGCACGGGTGGCGGCTCCATCGCGCGGCTCATTGAGGGCAAGGCATTGCGCGTCGGCCCCGAAAGTGCGGGCTCACAACCTGGCCCTGCGTGCTACGGACGCGGCGGGCACGAGCCGACCGTGACAGATGCGAATCTCTTGCTCGGCCGTCTCGATCCCGATCACTTCCTCGGCGGCACGATGAAGCTGGATGTGAAGGCCGCCCAAACCGCGATGAACAGCATCGCGCAACCGTTGGGACTGAGTGTTGCCGAAGCCGCCGATGGCATTTTGCGCATCGCGGTGACGGCGATGTCGTATGCCGTGAAGGGCGTGACCACAGAGCGCGGGCTCGACGCGGGCGCTTTCACCATGGTCGTGTATGGCGGCGCGGGGCCGCTGCATGCGTCCGGCATTGCGCGCGAGATCGGCATCAAGCGCGTTTTGATCCCGTTCTCGCCGGGACATTTCTCGGCCTACGGGATGCTGTTCAGCGATCTGCGCTACGATTATGTGCGGTCATGCTTCTACAAGCTCGCCGCCGTGCCGTTCGAGACCATCGAAAATATCTATGCCGAGATGGAAGCGCGCGGCCGCGAGGCCATCGCCAATGCGGCTGTCGCCCCGGACGGCATCCAGATCACGCGCTTCGCCGACATGCGATATGTCGGCCAGGAACATGCGGTGACGGTGGAATTGCCGCACGCTTTGTTCGAATCTCAGAATCGCGACGGTATCAAACGCGCGTTCGATGCGGTGCATCTGCAGCGCTACGGCACGTCCGCGCCGAAAGAGATGGCCGATCTGGTTTCCTTGCGCGTGACGGTAATCGGCACGCTGAAGAAGCCGCCACTGCAACAGCTCGCGCAGGGCAACGCCGAGCCGGCAAAAGACGCGCTACGTGGCAAGCGGCCCGTTTATTTCCGGGGTGGCATGGTGGAAACGCCGGTCTACGCGCGCAACGAACTTCTCGTCGGCAACCGCATCGCGGGCCCAGCACTGATCGAAGAACACGCATCCACCACGGTGCTCGCGCCGGGTGATGCGCTGATCGTGGACGCCTTCGGCAATCTCGATATGGCGGTGGGGAGCGTGCGATGAGCGACAAAAGACCCACTTCCGAAAAGAAGATGGTCGATCCGATCACCGTGGAAATCATCCGTAACGGCGTGTTGGCCGTGACGGAGGAGATGAAGACCAATCTCACCCGCACCGCCTACAACATGATCATCTACGAGGCGTTGGATTTCACGGTGGGCCTGTTTACCGCCGATGGCGAAACGGTTTCCATCGGCCTCGGTCTGCCGATGTTCATTCGCGGCATGGCGGAAGTCATCAAGGCGAAGCTCGCGCATTTCGGCAAAGAGAACATCCATCCCGGCGACATCCTCGTCACCAACGACGCCTACATCACGGGAAGCCATCTCAACCATTTCACCTTCACCATGCCGGTGTTTCATGAAGGCGAATTGATCGCCTTCACCTGCTGCATGGCGCATTGGCTCGATGTCGGTGGCGCCATCGGGCAGATGACAACCGACATTTTTTCGGAAGGCCTGCAAGTTCCGATTCTAAAATATCAGAAGGCGGGCGTGGTCAACCAAGACCTGCTCGATATCATCGCCATCAACGTGCGCCTGCCTGCACTCGCGCTCGGCGATTTGCGCGCGCAGATCACCGCGCTCACCACCGGCGAGCGACGCTTCCTGGAACTGGTGCGCCGTTACGGCAAAGACGACGTGCTGGAATCGATTCAGGCGATCATGGATTCGACCGAAGCCCAGGCACGCGCCGCAACGGTATTGATCCCCGATGGCGTCTACGAAGCCGAGAGCTTCATGGACGATGACGGCATCGACATCGGCCGCAAGATTCCCATCCGCGTGAAGGTGACGGTGGCGGGCGACCGCATGACGATAGACCTCTCGGAGGTCAGCAAGCAGGTCAGCGGCTTCTACAATTCCGGCATCACCACGGGCTTCGCCTGTGCCCAGGTGGCCTACAAATGCCTGACCACGCCGACGCAATATCCGGTGAACGACGGCAGCTTCCGCTCGCTGGATGTGATCATGCCGGTAGGCCGCGTGATCTCGGCCACGCGCCCCGCGCCGATGAAATGGTGGATGACATTCCCGATGACCGTGATCGACACGGTGTTCAAGGCTTTGGCACCCGCCATGCCGGACCGCGTGATCGCGGGCCATCATGCCGATCTGGTGACGTGTTACCTGCACGGCATCTCGCCGATGGACGGGAAATTCTTCGTCGCCACGTTCGGGCCGCTGGGCGGCGGCTGGGGCGCGAAACAAGCGCAAGACGGCGTTTCCGCCACGGTCTGTATGAATGACGGCGACACGCACAACACGCCTTCCGAACAGATCGAAACCAAATATCCGTTGTTCGTGGAATGTTACGAGCTGCTGCCCGACAGCGGCGGTGCGGGCAAGCATCGCGGTGGCTTGGGCGCGCGCCGCATCGTGCAAGCGCTGGGCCCGCTGACGGCGGGAACCGCCATCGAACGCGCGAACTGCAAACCCTGGGGCTTGAACGGCGGGCATGAAGCACAAGGCAATGCAGCCAGCGTGCGATTGGACGGCGAATGGCTGCACGATCTGCCCAACGCGAAGCTGGTGGGACGACGCCTCAAAAAAGGCGACGCGCTGATGCTGAGTTCAGGCGGCGGTGGCGGCTTCGGCGATCCGTTTGAGCGCGCGGCCGAGCTGGTCGCGTTCGATGTGGTCGAAGGTTATGTGAGCGTGGAGAGTGCGGCACGCGATTACGGCGTCGCTGTTAGCGCTGACGGCAAAATCGATGAAGCTCGCACGAAGGAATTGCGCTCACGCCCGCGCGTGCAAGGCGCTGCGGAGTAAATATTCCCGAAAATCCATAGGAGTGCGGCATGGATAAATCGTTCGCAGATATACTCGTCAACGGACTCCCCATGGTCCTGTTGCTCTTGGTCTGGGTTTTCTTCATTCGCCGCATTGGCGGCGGCAAATACATGAATCAGTATCAGCGTGAATGCCTGGATCGCATGGACCGTCAAACCCAGGCCCTGGAACGCATCGCGGAATTGCTCGAAAAGAAAGTTTAAGGGGAAACACCATGCCCGATTACCGTTTGCTCAGCTACCAATCGCAGAACGGCCCGCGTGCAGGCATCGCTATCGGCGACACCGTGTATGACGCAGCAGAGGCCACCGGCAATGCGGCCTATGCCAGCGTGCTTGGCATTCTCGAAGATTGGGACCGCGCGGAGAAAACGCTTAACACGCTTAGCCTCAAAGGTGGCATGGCGCTGAAAGATTTGCAGCTCCTCACGCCGATCCTTTTCCCCGGCGCGATCTATTGCGCCGGCGCGAATTACAAAGACCACACCGAAGCGATGGCGAAAAAGCAAAACATCGCGCCGGAGCCCGATCCGCACGAATTCGGCTTGAACCCGTGGCACTTCCAGAAGTCGCCGAAGAGCACCGCCGTTGGCCCCGATGCGCATGTCGTGCGCGGCGGCAAGAACACGGATTGGGAAGCCGAGCTGGCGCTGGTGATCGGCCGCAAGATGCGTAACGTGAAAATAGAAGACGCGCTGAATTATGTCGCGGCCTACACCATCGGCAACGATCTTTCGGCGCGTGACATGACGAAACGCCCGCATGTCGCCGATGGCTCGCCGTTCAAATACGATTGGATCGGCCAGAAGAATTTCGAAGGCGCCTGCCCGCTGGGGCCCTGGCTGGTGCCTGCATCCCAAATCGGCGATCCGCAGAAGCTCGACATGAAGCTTTGGGTGAATGGCGAGCTGAAGCAGAACTCCAACACCGCGAAGATGATCTTCACCGCCGCCGAGCAGATCGCGCATCTCTCCTCGCGCCTCACCCTGCATCCCGGCGACGTGGTGCTGACAGGCACGCCTGCCGGAACGGGTGCGGAATCCGGCACGTTCCTGAACGCGGGCGACACCGTGAAAATCGCCATCGAGAAAATCGGTGCACTGGTCACGCATATCGACTGAGGGCGTGCGCGTTGAACACAGCGCACCGCGACTTACAGAAGAGCCTATGAGCGAGACAATGGTTGGGAATTTGGCCGAAATCGAAAGCCTGTGGGGCAGCGCGCAGTCCACCGCGTGGCATGGTGGCGGCTGCTCGTGCCATGGGCCGGGGCCCGTGGTGTTGTCGGCAGCCGATCTGGAAGCCGATCTGTTGGAGTATCTGCTCCCGCGTTACGAGAAGGCGGGCGAGACCGCTCTGGTGAGCGCGCTGAAGGCACGCCACGCGAACATGACCGGCGGATTTCTGGTGTGGCTGGGTGGTGCTGAAGTGAGCGCCCTGCCCGAAGTTTCACGCGCGAAATTGTTCGCCGATATGCAGAACAGCCTGCGAAGCTTCTGCGATGAGAATTCCACACCGCATCATCACTGAATCCACCGCTGTCACGGCCCGCAAAAGCGGACCGCCCAAACGAGCGTGAGCACGTCGATTGGATGGCCCGCGATGGCGGGCCATGACAGGTCGTGTGTTCAAAAGGTTGGCGGGTTACGCCGAAATATCTTCGAGCGTGCGCTTGCTGGTCTCGATCACGAAGAAATAGACGACGATGATGCCGAGCGCGGCCGAGCCGCCGAACAGCAGATACACGTCGCTCACGTCGAAATGCGCCAAAATCTGTCCGACAAGAAGCGGCCCCACCATCGAGCCGATGCGCAGCCACGATGACGCCACGCCCGCCCCCAACGCACGCATGCGCGTGGGATAATTTTCAGGGAAGAACACGAACAACCCGGACAGCATCAGCGCGCTGAAGAACAGGCCAGCCGCCGTGAACAGCATCACCACATTCACATTGTCGCCCACCATACCCGACGCCAGCATTAGCAACGGAACGGCGCTACCGGCGAACGAAATCATGAAGGTGCGGCGGCGACCCAGACGATCCATGATGAACCAGCCAAAGCCGCCACCGCAGATGCCCATCACCGATAGCGACAGGCTGTAGATCAGCGTCGTCTGCAGCGGCAAATGATAGACGGTGCGATAGAGCGTCGGCATCCAGACATTCAGCCCATAGCCGACAATGGCGACCAAGAACGCCAGCACCCATAACGTAAGCGTGCGCACCAGATAGACGCCTTGGAACAGCGAGGCGAAGCCTGCTTTCGCACGCGAGATGGTGGGGATATTTGTGGATGGCGGCGGCAACGGGCCGGAGCTTTTTTCCGCGGCCGTTTCGATGGCCTTCAACACGGCGTCGGCTTCATCCTCGCGCCCATGCGCGGCCAGCCAGCGCGGGCTTTCGGGCACAAACGACAGCAATGCCAAACCCAGCACCGCAGGCAGCGCGCCGATATAGAACATCGCCTGCCAGCCGAAATTGGGAATAACCAAAATACTGAGAACAGAGGCTGCGAAGATGCCGGAGGCGAAGATCATCTGGAACAGCACGAGCATGCGCCCGCGGAAATCGGCGCGCGTCAGCTCATTCATATAGGTGGCGGCCACCGGCACTTCCGCGCCCAGCCCCAAGCCCTGAATCAAACGAAAGGCGAGCAGCGACTGATAGCTCCACGACCAAGCGCAGGCGAGTGAGAGCAGGCCCATCACGACCACGGACCAGCGCAATACAGTGCGCCGGCCGACGCGCTCGGCCAGATGCCCGAACCATACGGCACCGACGAATTGCCCCGCATAGCCCGCTGAGACCAGCATGCCCAATTCGGGCGGGGTGAGATGCCACAGCCCCGCGAGCACAGGCAGAACAAAGGTGATGGTGAGCGCATCGAAGGAATCGAAGAAGCCGGCCTGGCCGACGATCAGCATCGTCTTCACGTACCAACCGGCCAGCGGCAGGCGCTCGATGCGCGCGGCAATCTGTTCCTGCGTAACGCTCATGCTTCCCCCGCTCGACCGGCCGGTTGTTCCGGCCTGATCGGTGATGAGCCTAGAGCATCGAATGAAAAGTTCTAGTGCCGCCTCTTCAATGCCGTCTACGGCGACCGGTCATGTCCGCGCCGGCATTGGCAGGCAGCGCGAGATAGACGGGAATGGCGATCAGCGCCATGAAGCCCACGATGATGAAGGGGATAACGAAGACCGTCGGCGCGAAATTGGCACCCTGCGCATCCACGATGTGCAGCAGCAGCGCGCCCAACGTGACGCCCATGGACAACGACACTTGCTGGATCACGGCGAGAATGGTGGAGGCCGACGACACGCCCTGCTCCGGGATTTCGGCATAAGCCAGCGTGTTGGCGGTGGAGAATTGCGTGGCGCGGCCAAAGCCCGTCATGGCAAGGCTAAACATCATGAGAAATTCCGGCGTATCGGAGCGGAACCACCCCGGCATCGAACCGAAAATCGCAATCAAGACGGCGGACGTGACCATCGTGGTGCGGAAGCCGATGCGCTGAATGAGGCTCGGCGCGAAGGGACGCGAGCAGAACGAGCCGAATGCGGTCGCCATCGACACCATGCCCGCGTGGAATGGTGTCCACCCCAAGCCGGTTTGCAGCAAAAGCGGCAGCATCAAGGGCGTCGCACCCAGCGTCAGCCGCGTGAGCACGCCGCCCAACATCGAGGCGGCGAACGTTCTGTGGCGGAAGAGCGTGAGATCCAAAACGGGGTGTTCGGTGCGGCGCGAATGAAAGTAATACAGCCCCGCGCAGATGGCCGAGAGGATGCCGGCAATCACCTGATCTGTGGTCGAGATGAGATCGAGGCCGACGGTTTCGGCCACCGTCATCGCCGCGGCGATGGTAACGCCGACGAGAATAAAACCCGTGCCGTCGAAACGCTTGCGGCGGAGGGTTTCCTTGTATTTCACGTACACCAGCACGGCGATGATGCCGAGGATGCCGACCGGCACATTCACGTAGAAGATCCACGGCCAATCGGCGAAGCGCAGCAGAATGCCGGCCATGCCCGGCCCAATCATGGGGCCGATCAGCGCGGGCATGCCGAACCACACCATCGCATGCACCAATTTATCGCGCGGCGTGGAGTGCACGATGATCATGCGCCCCACGGTTATCATCATCGCGCCACCCATGCCTTGCACGACACGCGAGGCCACCAGCGTTTCCAGCGTGCCGGAAAGTCCGCACAGCATGGAGCCGATGAGGAACAACACCATCGAGCCAATGAACACGCGCCGCGCGCCGAAGCGATCCGCCGTCCAGCCCGAAGCCGGCACGAACACGGCCAGCGACAGCATGTAAGAGGTGAGCGCGAGCTTCAGATGGATGGGATCGGCATGGAAGGCGCGCGCCAGCGTGGGAAGCGCTGTGGA
The DNA here is from genome assembly GCA_903928515.1 of uncultured Alphaproteobacteria bacterium. Taxonomy (GTDB): domain Bacteria; phylum Pseudomonadota; class Alphaproteobacteria; order Micropepsales; family Micropepsaceae; genus CAIYRG01. The sequence goes on from CAIYRG010000466.1 coordinate 26,590, forward strand.
GAGTGCCGTGGAATCGATGCCCTGCATCAACAGCGCCGAGGCCACCGCCATGATGGCCATCTTCGAACCGAGTTCGGAAACAACCGGTTCGGGTGCGGCGGCCTTTTCGAGCGGCGCGGAGGGGAGCACCGCTTCGTTGGCGGCTTCCTCCACAATGTCGTCGGGCGTGAGGTCTTTTTTCTCAGTCACACCGGAGTGATTAGCCGCTTCGCGCCCCGATTGCGATGACCAATTTGTCCCAAAACTGTATGGGAAAAGCGCCCCAATTTGGCGGAGAATTCGCGCCCGCGGGAATTTGTCTTAAGGCCTTCCCGCCGCACGTGATCTCGGTGAATACTCTGGATGTCGCGTAAGCCGAAACATCGGCCGCATTAATATATCAGGGATATTCCATGGATCGCCGCACGCTTCTGAAAACGGCCAGCGCCGCGTCCCTATTGCCGCTCGCCACACCGGCGCACGCCGCCGCTGCTGGACGCCCAATCAAGCTTGGCCTCGTCGCTCCGCTCACGGGCCCCTTGGCGGCCTTCGCCGAGCCCGATCCGTTCGTGCTGAGTTTGGTTCGCGCGCGGCTGGCGAATGGCATCGTGATCGCGGGGCAAACGCACCCCGTGCAGATCATCGAGCGCGATTCGCAATCCTCATCGTCACGCGCCTCGGAAGTCGCGAGCGATCTGATCCTCAAAGACAAAATCGATCTCATGCTGGTGGCCAACACCGCCGACACGGTGAACCCCGTGTCGGATCAGTGCGAGGCCAACGAGGTACCGTGCATCTCCACCGATGCGCCGTGGCAGCCGGTGTATTTCGGACGTGGCGCAACGCCCGCCAAAGGCTTCGATTGGACATACCACTTCTTCTGGGGCATGGACGACATCATCGCCGTGTTCATCGATCACTGGAACACGCTTCCCACCAACAAAGTGGTCGGCGGTCTGTGGTCGAACGATATCGAAGGCAATTCGATTTCGGATGCGAAGACCGGCTTTCCGCCCGCACTCGTGAAGGCCGGTTACAAACTGGTCGATCCCGGCCGCTTCCCGCCGGGCGCGCGCGATTTCTCCGCACAGATCGCCAAATTTAAAGCTGCGAAAACGGAGATCCTCACCGGCGTAATGACGCCGCCCGATTTCACAACTTTCTGGCAACAGGCCGCGCAGCAAGGCTTGAAGCCGAAGATCGCCACCTTCGGCAAGGCGTTGCTGTTCCCGAGTGCTGTGGAAGCGTTGGGCCCGGGCGCCAACAATCTGTCGTGCGAAGTGTGGTGGTCGCCCAACCACCCGTTCACCTCCAGCCTCATTCCCGGATTGAAAGCCGCCGATCTGGCGAGCCGTTATAGTGCTGCCAGCAAGAAACAATGGACGCAGCCTTTGGGATTCAAATTCGCGCTGTTTGAAGTGGCTTACGATGCGCTGACGCGCGCAAAGTCACTGGATGCCAAAGCCATCGCCGAAGCGGTCCGCGCCACGAATGTGCAGACCATCGTGGGGCCGGTGCGCTGGGCCGGGCAACCGGTGAAGAACGTCACCGTCACGCCGTTGGTCGGCGGGCAATGGCGCAAGGGCGCGCAACACCCGTATGATCTGGTGATCGTAAACAACAATCACGCGCCGCAAATTCCCGTGGCGGGCAAACTCGAACCGCTTCCGGCATAAAATGTCCGACAATGCACCACCACCTCTTTTTGAATTGCTGCGCAGTGCGATGTATCTGCGTGAGCTGATCCGCTCGGATGCCAACAATGCGGAATATCGCTTCCTGCAATTCTGCATGGCCAACGCGCCCAATTCCACGGCGCAATTGTTCCAAGATCTGTTGCCGCTATTCCTCCTGCGCCCCAAGCAACCCGGTTTCTTCGTGGAATTCGGCGCCACCGATGGCGTGTTTCTCAGCAACACGTTGCTTCTCGAAAGCAAGTTCCAGTGGAACGGGATTCTCGCGGAACCGGCGCAGAAATTTCACGCGGGCCTTCGCGCCAACCGCAAAGCCGCACTCGATTTCCGCTGTGTCTGGTCGGAAACCGGCCGGCAGATGCCATTCCATGAAGCCGAAGACGGCGAGTTATCGACATTGGATGGTTTCGGCGAAACCGATCATCACAGCGCGCTTCGCGCCAAGGGGCGGAAATATGCGGTCGAAAGCGTTTCGCTGAACGATCTGCTGAAATCGCACAACGCACCGCGCAAGATTGATTATCTGTCGATGGACACAGAGGGCTCGGAGCTGGAAATCCTCAAGGCGTTCGATTTTTCCGCCTACGATGTTTCGATTCTCACGATCGAGCACAATTTCCTGCCTGATTACCGCGCCGCCATCCACAGCTGGATGAGCGCGGCCGGATACGACCGCATTTTTGAGAATCTCTCCGCCTGGGACGATTGGTATGTGAAGCGCGGAACGAAGCCGGAGTGAGGCGCGCTTAAGCGAACACCAGCAGCGCGCCACCATAGATGGCGACGCCGACCACCAGTGCGATCACGCAATAGCCCATGATGTCGCGAATGCCGAGGCCTGCGATGGCGAGTAGCGGCAGCGCCCAGAACGGTTGCACCATATTCGCCGTCTGCTCGCCCATGGCGGTGCCCATCGCGGTCATCGCCGGATCGACGTGGAGATTTTCCGCGGCCGGAATCATGAATGGCCCCTGCACCGCCCAATGCCCGCCGCCCGATGGCACGAACAGCGTAATGACGTTCGAGGATATGAACGACCAGAACGGCAACGTCTTGTGCGTGGAGAACGCCACGAAGCCTTCGGCGATCACGCCCGCAAGGCCGGTTTTCGTCATCATGCCCATAATGCCGCCATAGAGCGGGAATTGCAGCAGGATCGGCCCCACCACGCGCGCCGATGTGTTGAACGAGCGCACATAGCGGATGGGCCGCCAATGAAACAGCAGGCCCAGCATCAGCGCGATGAAGATCAAGCCGTTGATATCGAGCGTGAAGCCTTTGGTGGTGGCGAGGTGGTATTCATACGCCGCGCCCATGCCGACCAGCAGCAGCGTGACGATCCAGGCATTTTCGAAGCGCGTGGCGAATGTGTTGGCGGGCAGCTCAAGCTCCGCACGTTCCAGCAATTTCAGCGGATCGATGCGCTTGCGCTCCGCCGCCACCGGGGCCATCGCCAGCAGCACCAGCGGCATGACGATCAGGATGAGAAGCGTCGGCACCAGATTGTAAGCGGTGAAGATCGTTTCATTGTAACCGGTAACGTGCCCGGTGAGCTTCTCGATGATGTTGAGCGCGCTGCCCGGCGTGGCAGAAGCGAGTGCGATGGACGATGATAGGCCGGAGGCCCAGATCATCATGCCCATGTAAGCGGCGGCAACCAGGAAGGCGAAATCGACATCGCGCACGCGCTTGGCGATTTCACGCGCCACGATGGCGCCCACCACGATGCCGAAGCCCCAGTTCAGCCACGACGCTGCCGCAGCGGCGTAGAACGTCACCAGCACCGCGCCGTTCTGCGTGGAAGGAATATCGGCCAGCTTTTGCAGTGCGCGCTTAATCGGCGGCGCGTCGGCCAGCGTCACGCCCGTGACCAAGATCAACGCCATCTGCAGCGCGAAGGCGAGAATGTCCCAGATGCCGTTGTACCAGGCATCGACGATGTTGAAGATTGGCGTGGGCGTCCAGATGCAGGCGGCCGCCGCCGTGATGAACGTCAGCGTGACGGCGTAGAGATACGGATCGGGGATGTAGCGCTCGGCATAGCGAACGCAAGCCCGCGTGAGGGGACGAAGCATGACAATTATCCGAAGGCCGTTGAATCGGCTTCAAGAACGGGCGGCGGGCTTGGTGATAGGTTTCGTGAACTGAATGGAAGAAAACACTTTATCGACCGTGCCAGCATAATGATCGAAATAATACTCCTCCGGCGCAATGAAAATAACCGCCTCCAGCTTACCGGGAATCTGGGCGAACGTCGCCATGCCTTTGTACTGCAGACCGCCTGAGGACGTCATCGTGATATCAAACCGGAAACCTTGCTCGCTTCCGAACCCCGCGGGCTTAAGCCCCATCGTTTGAACCTGCAAAAATCCGAGCTTCCCCAACGTGCTCGCCATGGCCTCCATGACGTCGTCGGGAAGCATGGCCGCACGGTATACAGCCATGTCCTTGTTTGCGATCTTGTTTGTTTCAAACAGCGGCGCATCGGCTTTTGCGTTGAAGAAATACAATTCATCGAGCCCTGTGCCGTTGACCGTCCACATGGTCAGCGTGCCCTGCACAGGAATGTTCGTCCACCCGATTTGGGGCGCGATGATTATGTCGCCGACGGCAATGGTTTTCGTGGAATCGACCCCCTTATAACCGGCACATGCCGAAAGGATTGCGATAGCGAATCCGCAAATGAGAAATTTCCTGACCACGCTTATCCCCCTGCCTTCGTAAGATAGATTTGCACCATCGCCTTATCGTCCGCTTGCGGCGCAAGTTCGAGATATTTGGCGAATGCGTCGCGCGCGACGTCGTTCTTTTCGGCTTTCAGTGCCGCCATACCCAAACCGCGATATGCGGCCACCGGAACATCGGGAAGACCGACCGCGAGTTCGTACGATTGGATCGCACTGTCCAGATCGCCTTTGCCGTTACGACGCCGGTATGCTTCGCCAAGATAATATTGGAGTGAGGCGGAAGACGGCTCATCTGCGATCAAATGATCGATGACGACGATGCTTTCGTAAAACTCGCCCCGGTTCAGTTCTTCCGCCAGCCATTTGTCGCGGTAAGGCGCCACGGCAGCTTGAAAGCCCTGTGTTCCCAATTCGTCGGAATGCGTTTTCGTTTCAGCTTCATCGGCCTTTTGCGACATAGTGGCGAGCCGCTCTTTGTCAGCCGGATGATTGGCAAGAAACAACGAAGGCTTGTCTTTGTGCGGATTGGCAGAATCTTCCTCGCTCATCGCGCGCCAAATCATGGCACCTTGCCGCGGGTCATATCCCGCAGCGACAGCCAAATCGAAACCTCCGGCATCGGCTTCGCGTTCCTGGTCGCGCGAATAACTCAGCAGCGCACCCAAAGCGGCAAGCTGCGCGAGATTGACCGCCACTCCGGCACCCGCGGCTCCCGCCCCCAATGATAAAAACGCAAACGCCGTCGCGGTGTCACGGCGCGATTCATACGCATTCAGGCTGTGGCGCCTGAAAAAGTGCGTAAATTCATGCCCCAACACAAAGGCGAGTTGCGCTTCGTTTTGCGTGCGCAGAAGAAGTCCCGTGAAAACAAAAACCATGCCGTTCGGCGCGCATTCCGCATTGAATACCGGAATGTCGAGAATGTAGACGCGCGAAGCATCGCATTGCAGCCCGATCAGATTGCAGACCACGCGTTTGACGTAGGTATTCAGCGCTTCATCGCGCACCAGAAGCGGCGACTCGCGAATGCCGTCTTCTTCCTGATCGAAGATATGCCAAAGCCCAGCCTCGTCGCTGTTCGCGAGCGGCTTATAGTCCATCGTAATCGGCGATTTCGAAGCCGCAGCCAAAGCGGGGCAGACACAAAGAGGTAATATCGCCGCCGCGCAAAATAGCCAGTTTGGCAGCTTCACAACGGCAGCCCCTGGAGCAGATCGTCGACCGTGTCTTCGCTGGCTTCTCCGTGCGAAGATCGCCTTTGGTGCTGACGAGCCGGTTGAACCAGACAATATTGCCCGTCCGAAGATCGACCAGCGACACGAAAGCAATTTGCCGGCCGCCTTGTACGCTCACGCCCAGCATGGCCGCGCCGATCATCATCGCCACGCGCCCACCACTGGTGTAGCTGTCGCGGACGTAGACGAAGAGGCCGTAATCCGCGCCATAGCGGGTGCGCATATCGTTGGTGCCGGGCCCAAGCGTCCAATCGATTGCCGAGCCTTTGTTGGGTAGGGTGTTGACGCCATAGGCGTGCAGCAAAACCGCCATTCCAACCACGTTATGCAGCTTCGCCAGCTGTGCATCATGCGGATTGTCGAGATGCGCGGCACTCACCAATTCGGCGTTCTTCGCCTTGAGGATACCGCCGATGTCATCGGCAATGTATCTCTGAGCGGCGTCGGTCCAATCGGCGCGCGCCTCTTCCACCCCGCCAGCCGTCAGTTCCGTCAATTGCACATCGGGCGCAATGAGAACCACCCGCTTGCTGGGCGACGTCCACTGAAACGATGCGCCGGTGCCCGTTCTGGCGGCCGTCGTCGTGCAACCAGCGAGCGCCGCCGCGAGCACCGGCAGACAAACCAATCCCATGACGAAAGACGACCGTTTCATACTGCCCCCACAGCCGCCCATAGCGGCTTTCCCAAACCTGACCCTGAGGTCAACCCCGGCTTAAGGTTGCATCAAATTGTATCGCATCTGTGACGGCCGCTATTTTTGGCCAGTAGCCAAGAAAGCCTTGGTATTTCAGGACTTTATAACGCGCCACCCTTTGCGAAACCGCTTGGCTTCGCTAGATTTCGGGTAGATTTTTTCTAAGCTTGAATGGGAGCCCGCCATGAACGCCGAGACGCCCAAAACCGCGCCGCAAAATCCGATGGCCGGAAAGAAAAGCACGTTCAGCCATATGGGCGTGAGCTGCTTCGATCTGAAGAAGATGGAAGATTTCTACACCCGCGTCATGGGCATGACGGTCAGCGACCGTGGACTGGCCGGCCCGGATCGCGACAAGCCCATCATCTTCCTCACCGCGGAATCCTACGATCACCATCAGCTGGTGCTGGCCTCGGGCCGCACCGAGGGCGAGATTTTGGACACGCCGGTGATCGGCGGCAGCTTCGGCACGGCGATCTTCCAAATCTCCTTCCGGCTCGACACGCTCGCTACGCTGCGCGCGTTCTATAAGCGCTTGGCCGAGGAGGGAAACTCCAACCTCATTCCACGCAACCACGGCAATGCCTGGTCGCTTTACACGCGTGATCCCGAAGGCAACGGCTTGGAGCTGTTCGTCGATACGCCGTGGTTCACGCATCAGCCGTGCGGCATACCGCTCGATCTGTCGTTGAGCGATGACGAGATTTCCAAACTCACCGAAGAGATTTGCCGCGAGCGCCCGGATTTTCAGCCATTCGACGATTGGCGCGCGCGCATGAAGGACACAATCCAACGCGGCCAAGAGCGGTTGGTTTAGCGCCACTCCAATCCACGACCTGTCATGGCCCGCAAAAGCGGGCCATCCAAACGGCACGGCCAATGCCGTTAGATCAGTTCGCGTCCATTTGGGCGGCCCGCTTTTGCGGGCCGTGACAGCGGTGGGGAAGGAGGACTACTCCGCGGCCTTCGCCGGGGCTTCGTCTTCCACCTTTGCGATGCGGCAGAGCAGAGCGCGAAGCTGATACGTGCCCATCTGCGGATCGAACGGCGGCTCATTGTTGGTGAGCAGATTGGCGCCCGATTTGTAGATGCCCATGTCGACGCCGCCCTCTTCGGGGAACCACCAGCCGAACTGAATGGCGACAGTGTCGATCTGCATGCCATCCACCAGCTTCGCCTTCTGGCGAATCTTGCCGCGGCGGCTTTCGATCCAAATCCAATCGCCGTCCTTGATGCCGTATTTCTCGGCGGTGGCGGGATGAATATCGGCCTGCGGATCTTTCGAACCCTTGCGCAGGCGCGTGATCTGGCGCCCTTCCGAGCAGAAATAGAACGGCACGCGCGCGCCGGTGGTGAGCACCAGCGGAAATTCCTCGGCCACTTTCGGCGTAGAGATCGGGCTTTCGGGCGGCTCGACGTAAACGGGCAGCGGCGGATAGCCCATCTTCTCAAGCCGCGTGGAATACAGTTCGATCTTGCCGGTGGGCGTCTTGAAGCCCTTTTTCTCGTATTTCCGGTATTCGATGTTCATGTCGACATAACCGCGCTCGGACAATTCGCGGAACGTCATGTTGCGCCCGCCCTTGGCCAGCATCCCATCGAGCACGTCTTCAACGGATTCGGTGCAATGCTCGAGGCCCATGGCGCGCGCCAACGCCACGAAGATTTCCTCATCCGATTTGCGCTCTTCCAGCAGCAACGCGCGCGTTTGCGGCATCAGCACGTTTTCGGCGAAATACGGATAGGCCGAGATTTCGTTCAGCTCCGGCCAGGATGCGGCAGGCAGCACGATATCGGCGAAATTCTGTGCGGTCGGCGTGAGAAACAGATCGGTGTGCGTGATGAAGGGCACGTTCATCATCGCTTCGCGGATCGTATGCGTGTTCGCATACGTCGCCAGCGTGTTGTTGCCGAACACCAGGAACGCGTGGATCGGATACGGATCGCCGGTGCGCATCGCCTTCAAAACGGACGGAATGTGCGCGCCCGGATAGAAGGCCTCTTCGCCCGCCAGCAATTTGAACTGATCGTAACCGAGGCGCTTCTTGTGCACTTCGGGCGGCATCGTATCCAGCAGATCGGGAAAATGCCCGATCGCTTCCATGCCGAAAATCCACGAACCCGGTTCATCCACGTTGCCGGTGAGTGCGGGCAGGATCGCCAGCGCGCGACAGGTCTGGATCGTGTTGGGCGTGTGCTCGATGGCGCAGCCCCATTCCAGCATGCCCGGCGTCAGGGTGGCGAACATGCGCGCGGCGGCACGAATCTTTTCGGCCGGAACGGTGGTGATGCGCTCGGCCCATTCCGGCGTGTTGTCCTTCACATGCGCGGCGAGCGCATCGAAGCCGTAGGTCCACTTCGCCACGAATTCGGCGTTGTAGAGCTTCTCGGTGATGATGACGTTGATGAAGGCCAGGCCCATGGCATCGTCCGTACCCGGACGGATCGGCAACCAGATGTCAGCCTTCTTGGCCAACTCGGATTCGCGCGGATCGACGACGATGGTTTTGGGATGGTGCGTAAGCTGGTCGCGCACCGAGAAACGGGTTTCGCCGTCAGGGCCTGAGACGACCGGATTGTGCCCCCAATAGAGCACGCATTTCGGGCCGGACTTCGACGTAACGTCGTTACACAGAATCCCGCCATAGGTGATGTTCAGCGTATTGAGGCGCGGGAAGAAGCATTGCGCGAAGCCCGGCTCCATCCAATTGGGCGTGCCCATGGCATGACCGAAGCGCGACACCCATGGCGCATGATGGCGTCCGGTGCCGGTGCCCATCACAATGGTGTGCGCGCCATGCTCGGCGCGAATCTTGTTCAGCTTCTCGGCCATCTCGCCGAGCGCTTCGTCCCACGAAATGCGCTGCCACTGGCCCGAACCGCGCGGGCCTTTGCGGCGCATCGGATAGTTCAGGCGATCGGGATGGTGGACGAGATCGGTGACGGAGTAGCCGATGGGGCAGAGACTGCCGTGGTTGAGCGGCGCGTCGGGATTGCCCTCGACCTTGATAAGCTTGTTGTCCTTGACGTGCAGAAGCGCGCCGCAGCCGCCATGGCAGCCTTTGCAGACGGTCTTGGTGATCTTCACGTCCGGGTCGGCGACTTTTGTCGCCTTGTCTCCGACTACGACCTCGATACCCATTTTTGCCCTTTGTCCCGAGGATGGCGGCTATGCCCGCCTTGCTCCTCAGAATCTTCCTAAAAGAGGGTATCGCCAATGAATGACAAAGTGTAGGTCGCCGGACACCCGATCCCCGTTTTTGGCTACGTTTTTGCGCCCCTTGTGACGGGTATGCCGCGCACGCGGTCCTTCGCCAAAATGGTTACGAGGCCTTAGCCTTGGGCCGGAATCGCCGGGACCGCGAAGCTTTCCGGCGGCAGGCCGCGCGAGGCCCGCTCGTGCATGGTGCGGTAAGCCGCCTCGATATGGCGGGCATAGCGCGCGCCATCAAACAGCCTCGCGCTGTCATGGCCCTCGGCCAAATGGCGCTTGAAGCCCGCCAACAATGCCGGTTCGCGCACCAAACGATAGGCCAAGGCCTGATAGCCCCCCAACGAATCGGTTATGAGATCAGGCAATTGCGCGGCCGTCAGAAGGCTGGCCGCGACCCGCGCCGGGAAGGCTTCACCGCGGCAGGTGAGCACCGGCACGCCGGCCCACAGCGCATCGGATGCCGTGGTGTGGGCGTTGTAGGGCAGCGTGTCGAGGAACAGATCGGCCAGCGTCAGCCGCGCCAGATGTTCGTCATGCGGCACATGCGCAGCGAAGATCAGCCGCTCGGGCGCCATGCCCCGC